>JALNVY010000045.1 GCA_023231165.1 Syntrophales bacterium
GGGACCTTACCGCTTCATCAGACATCCGATGTATGCGTCCGTCTTATTGACCATATGGGCGCTTATTATTGATCGATCTACCCTGCTAAGCTTGATCGTTGGGTTGATACTTATGGCTGACCTGATGATTAAAATGTTGTATGAGGAAGGTATATTGAAACGGCACTTTCGGGACTACCCGGCGTATATGGAAAGGACGAAAAGAATTATCCCCTTCATTCTGTGAAGATATGCCGCGGGCGGATAATATGGAAACAGTGAAAAATTGCGAGCTAAGAATTACACGATTTACATAGTTACATATCAGTGAGGAAAGAGCACATGGAGAAATCTTTCTATTTCGACGACTTCCAGCCCGGGGATTGTTTTGAATCGTCCGGCCTTACCATGACCGAGAGCGCCATCATTGACTTTGCCATGCACTTTGATTCGCAACCCTTCCATATGGATCAGGAAGCGGCGAAAAAGTCACTTTATGGGGGTCTTATCGCCAGCGGCATCCATACCGTTGCCGTCACATTCAGGTTGCTCCTCATGACCGGCGTCCTGACCAACAATCTGGGGTCGCCCGGCTTCGATGAGCTGCGCTGGCTGAGCCCAGTGCGGCCTGGCGACACACTGCGGACCGTAGCTGAGGTCATCGATGTCCGTCCGTCGGCCTCACGACCGGATCGAGGTACGGTGCGCTTGCGATGCGCAACCTTGAACCAGCGTGATGAAACGGTGCAAATGGTTTTATGCACCCAGCTCTTGAAACGGCGGACCCCCGAGGCATAATTATGGTCGGCGCTATAGAACCACTCTGGAGCGGATTTTCCGGGATTGTTATCGGCATTGGCTTGAGCGCGGCCTGCGGTTTCCGCGTCATCCTGCCCTTTCTCGGGCTGAGCATCGCCGCCATGAATGGTTATGTCAACCTGGCCCCGGAGTTTCAATGGATCGGGACCTGGCCTGCCCTGATCGCATTTGCGACGGCGGCGGCTCTGGAGATCGGGGCCTATTACATTCCCTGGATGGATAATCTTCTTGACGCTGTGACCACACCTCTGGCTGTCGCCGCAGGAACAATCGCCGCTGCGTCTGCCATGAGCGATGTGTCTCCCTTCATGAAATGGTCGATTGCCTTGATTGCCGGTGGCGGCATGGCCGGCGCCGTTCAGACGGGCACCGCCCTGTTGAGAGGCATGTCCACCGTTTCGACGGGCGGTATGGCGAATGTCGTGATGTCTACGATTGAGCTTGCCGGAGCGGTTATTGCCACGACCCTGTCCCTGCTAATGCCGATCGTTGCTTTCACCGCCGCCATAATTATCGCTATATGGGTTATATGGAAACTGCTCCATCGTCCGGCGAGAGCACCATGACTACATTATTAATGGTGTGAACAAACTTTCGATCCCAAAGTATCTGCCGCGACCATTTTTACGCATGATCTGGCACTGGTTGGAAAACATAGAAAAAGGGACAATCTAACTTGAATTATGATAGATAAACACGTTAAGATAATAGGAGGTTATGATTAATGCCGGTAAACATCGACTCCCGAGGGCTGGCCTGCCCGGAGCCTGTCATTATGGCGAAAAAAGCGATCGAAGAAAATGAGCAGATAACCGTGCTGGTGGACAATGACATGGCCGTGGAAAACATCCGTCGCCTGGCTTTGAAAATGGCCTGTAGCTTTTCGGTTACGGAAAGAGAGGCGGGAATGTGGGAGATAGCCCTTACAAGGACCGGGGCTGTTGCTCATCTCCCACCGGGATCTTTAGAAGACGAGCTGTCCTGCGCCGTTGTCGCGGGAAAGGAAACAGGCCCTCTTGTCGTTGTTCTTTCGGATAATCACATGGGACGGGGTGACGACGTCCTGGGAGATATCCTGATCCGGAGTTTTGTCCACACCCTCCTTCAGTTGAAACCCCTGCCGTATAAGGTCATTTGTTACAACTCCGGGGTCAAATTGGCGGTGAAGGATTCGACTGTCCTCGATGATCTGCAGCAATTGGAAAAGGACGGGGTTGATATCCTGGTCTGTGGAACCTGTGTCAACTACTTCGAAATTGGCGATCAGGTGGCTGCCGGCCATATCTCCAATATGTACGACATAGCCGAAACGATGGCCGGCGCCGGCCGTCTGATGCGCCCCTGATGGAAGAGCAAAGGTACATAGTATTCCTGTTTCCTTCCGTCAGCTATGCCCTGAAGGCGGAAAAGATCCTCAAGGCCGCGGGAACCGCCCATAAGTTGATTCCCGTGCCCCGCCATATAAGTTCGGACTGCGGCGTCTGTTTACGCACTACCGAAGATAAGCAGCTGGATGTAGCAGGGGAACTCCTGGGGAGAGTTAAATGGGACAAGGTAGTATTGCTGTGAGCAGAAGGGGGATAGATTTGAAATCTGTCCCCCTTGAGAGATTTCGTCATTCCGTGAAACCTGGAGATAGGCCATGCCGCTTGATCAGTTAAACAACTCTATTATCTATTTCGATAACGCCGCCACGTCCTGGCCCAAACCTGCGGGGATGATGGCGGCGATGATCAATTATAATGAGATGATCGGCGGCAGTCCCGGCCGCTCCGGACACCAACGCTCTCTCGATGCGGGACGGGTTATCATGGAAGCCCGGGAGGTTCTGGCGGAGCTTTTTGGATGTGACGATTCCCTCCGAATTGCCTTCACGAAAAATGCCACGGAGGCGCTGAACATCGCCCTGTCCGGCATCCTCAATCCGGGCGACCATGTCATCACCTCCAGTATGGAACATAATTCCGTCATGCGGCCGTTACGCTTTTTAGAGACCCAGGGGGTCCATTTGTCAGTTGTTCCATGTTCCGGTGACGGCAGACTGAACCCGGCGGATGTCATCGCCGCGATTCGGCCCCATACCCGCCTGCTGGTTGTAACCCACGCCTCGAACGTGACGGGAACTATCCAGCCCATTGCCGAGCTGGGGAGAATCGCCCGAAACCATGGAATCATTTTCTGTGTGGACGCCGCCCAGACGGCGGGGTCATTGCCCATCAATGTTGACGAAATGGCCATTGATTTCCTCGCTTTTTCCGGCCATAAATCCCTTTTTGGCCCTCAGGGGACGGGGGGACTTTATGTTCGGGAGGGACTGGAAAAGCAGATCCGGCCGTTGATGATGGGTGGTACGGGGAGCCGCTCGGAGTTTGAGAGGCAACCGGATTTCATGCCCGACAAATACGAATCGGGAACCCCTAACACCATCGGACTCGCTGGTCTGGGCGCCGGTGTCCGTTTTGTTCTTGCCGAAGGAGTGGAAGCCATCCGCAGCAAAGAGGAAATGCTGACCACGCGATTCCTTGCTGGACTCGCGGCCCTGTCCGGCATCACCGTATATGGTCCTCCCGACGCCGCAAACCGGACGGCGGTAGTATCATTTAACATCGCCGGCATTTCTCCCTCCGAGGCGGCCTTGGAACTGGATGAACGTTTTGGGATTCTCTGCCGGCCGGGACTCCACTGCGCTCCTACTGCTCACCGGACCATCGGAACTTTCTCTCATGGGACGATCCGTTTTGGGTTCGGTTATTTCAATAAAGATGAGGAAATCTCCCCGGCTCTGAAGGCAATCCAATACCTGGCCGGGGGCGATACGGAATATTCGATTCGCTAACAACCCTTTTGTCCGCTTTGGATGTGCCTTCATGCGCCAAGCCTCGTTGCTGCGTCGTCAACTCCCCAACGTATTCTTAGTTATGCGCCTGCGTCGCCTCTTCTTTTTCAGGATGGTTATTTTCAGCTTGTTCAGAAGCACATCGTATTGTCGCCATTGTGTCGTGGTTGGCAGTTACAGTTATTGGTGACCATCCAATATTGACAACCGGCAGGGAATGAAGTATCCTCTATTACCGCTATGTTGTAGCAGGGCAATTGGCAATGAGTACAGGGAAACCATATATGTATCTTAAAGGAAAGGAGACTTATGATTATGACAGAAAAAAAGACAGATATCAGGCGGCGGGATTTTATCAAGGGCGCCCTGATCGGCACGGGGGCAGTTGCCGTAACCGGATTCGGCATCCAGAATGCAGAAGCGCGGACGGCAATTCCGAAGAAGTGGAATGTCGAAGCCGACGTGATAATCCTCGGATTGGGCGGTGCGGGGGCTTGCGCCGCAATTGAAGCCCATGATGCAGGGGCAAAGGTCCTGATCCTGGAGAAACAACCCCAGAACAACCTCATCAACAATACGCGTATGTCCGGAGGGATATTCCACAGCCCGGACCCAACCGGCGACCGGGAGGCGCTGAAGTCCTATGCCAAGGCCATGTTCAGCGGTGAAAACCTACCCTGGATGCTGGAAGGAGAACAGCCGGACGTGTCCGATGGCCTTGCTGCCGCCTGGGCAAAATATGCCCCGGAAAATGTCGAATATCTTAAAAAACTGGACCCCGCTTTCAACGGCGTCGCCTTTTCACGTTTCTCCGGTGCGGCGTTCCCTCAGTTTCCGGGAGCCAAGGAATGCAAGTACCGCGTTTACGGAAGCTCGTTCGGTACCAAGGCGGACTTCGATGTCCCGACCAAGGACCTCCCCAAGGCTCAGAAAATGAACGGAGAGGCATTCTTTTTAGTATTGCGGGAGGCGGTAGAGAAAAGGAAAATTAAAATTCTCTGGGAAACCCCGGCCAGCAAATTGATCAGCAATGACCGCGGCGAAGTAATCGGAGTAGTGGGTAAGAAAAAAGGCGGCGGCGAGGTCTTCTGTAAGGCCAAAAAGGCGGTGATCATCACGACGGGAGGATACGAGTACAGCGTGCCCATGCGCCGGGCCTTCCTGGAAGGTCCCGGCATTGAAGGCTGGGCCTTTTACGGCAGCCCGGATAACACCGGCGACGGCATCGCCATGGCCATGCAGGTTGGCGCCGGCCTCGCCAAAGTGGGCAAAGCGGCTTCCCGGGTTATCATGGCGGTGCCCATCCGGCATCACGGTTTGAAGATGGGACTGATCACCGATGCCATCGGGCGGCCAAATTCCATCGTCATCGATAGTTACGGCAACCGGTACGCCGCCGAAACGCTGATCACAACCGATCCCAGCCGCTATTTCTTCTATAAGGAGGCCATCAAATTCGACATCACTAAACTGCTCTATCCCCGGATGCCGAGTTGGATGATCTTTGACGAGACCTTCCGGGCCAAGTACACGATCACGTCCATGGGGATCTCCACTGCCGGTTTCGGATTGGTTCCCTGGACCAAGGATAACCTGGACGCCGTCCGGCGCGGCTGGATCATGCAGGCGGAAACCGTGGAAGCACTGGCCGCCAAGATCAAGGCGCATAAGGAGAACCGCAGCCTGATGGAAGCGGCTAATCTGACCAAGACCGTCGCGCGGTTCAATGAATCCTGCAAAAAGGGCAAAGATGAAGAATTCGACCGCAAGGCGGCCACCCTCGGTCCCATCGACAAGGGTCCCTTCTACGCCCTGCCCCTCTATGCGGGCGGGCCAAATACGAAGGGGGGCATTATGGCCAACTCCGAACGGGAGGTTCTCGATTGGGAAGGCAAAGCGATTCCCAGGCTCTATACCGCCGGTGAAATTTCCTCGGCCCTGAAGTTTGTCTATCAGGGCGGCGGCAATCTGACGGAGTGCATCGTTTATGGCCGGATTGCCGGGAAAAATGCCGCCGCGTTGAAAACCTGGAAATAGAAATTTATGTTCCTGCTCTGAGGGGAGGGAGTCGCCGTGGTTGCTCCCTCCCTCCGGAAAGGGAGGTTAGGAGGGGGAGGGGTAATTTGACGGAGTAGGATTAATTGCCGGAATTACATATTGTGTAAAAATGTTATGGAGCAATCCTGTGCATATCCTTCTTGTGTTCAGAGATAAGCCTCGGAAAGGAAGGTTTGATTTTCATGAATAAATATCATTGGCGTAAATTACCCCAACTGCTGCTCATTATGGCGGTTGTCATTGCCATCGGTATGCTGGTGCTGGGATGGTCGAATCGGACGTTGGCGGAGGAGAAAAAGCAGTTTCTCGCCGACCGGCACCAGGCCAAGGGGCAGAACTGCGCATCCTGTCATAAGGAAAGCCCGCCCAAGGCTGACGTTGCTTCAACCATCTGTTTGCAGTGCCACGGCGACGCGGAGAAACTGGCCATGAGAACGAGCGCCACGCGACACAATCCCCATGACTCCCACTTGGGGGAAATGGCCTGCGACAAATGTCACCATGGCCACAAAACCTCGGAGGATGCCTGCGGCCAATGTCATAATTTCGGATTTAAAACGCCTTAGCAGTTGGTAATTTCCTGCGGACAAAACAGACAAGTTATTTATATGAAAATCCCCTCTAACCCCCCTTTGTCAAAGGGGGGTTAGAGGGGATTTTCATGCTTCGTTGTGCCCGCTTGCGGGTATGGATGTTAATATCGGCGCGCCGGTATTTGGTTAAATATTTACTTGGCCATCTTCTTGAGAAGCTGCTCCAGTTTCCTGATTTCCTCTCCATAACCGGCCCAATTGCCCTGTCGTTGCATCTCCGAGGCCCGCTGATAGGACTTCATGGCTTCGGCGGCAAGTTCCCGGACCGATGACGTGCCTGCCGCCGCTGCAGGAGTCGCGGTTCCGGCACCTGATGGACCCGCCGCTTTCCTTGCCCCGAATAACCTTTGCAGGGCGAGTTCGAGATTCTCTTCCATTACCACCTCGTTTTCGTAGGCGACAATGACCCTTCTGAGTTCAGGCAGCCCGACGGTATCGGAGGCGGCAAGATAAAGGGGCTGTACATACAGGAGGGACCGCTCGACGGGAATGACCAGCAGGCTCCCCCTGATCACCTTGGAGCCGCGCTGATTCCAGAGGGTAAGCTGCTGGGAGATATAGGAATCCTGATTGATCCGCGCGTCCACCTGCTTGGGTCCGAAGATAAGGCGGTCCCTGGGAAAGGTATAGACGACGAGCTTGCCATAGTCGGGGGCGTCGCACCTGGCCGCCAGCCAGGCGGCCAGATTGTCTCTTTTGGCCGGTGTATAGGGAAGGAGGAGGATATATTCCTCTTTTTTTTCATTGGGAAGCTTCATGATGGTATAGTAGGGCTGCATGAGTTTTTCATCGAAAACAGGAATTTCCCAGAGATTTTCCTTGTTGTAGAAGACCTTGGGGTCCGTCATGTGGTAGGCGGAATATATGGAGGCCTGAAGCTGGAGTAGCCACTGGGGATAACGAATGTGACGTTTCAGGTCGGCAGGCATGGCATCAAGGCTCTTGAACATATCCGGAAAAATCCGCATATATACCTGGATGATACTGTCGCTGGGGTCGGTGACGTAGAACATGACCTTGCCATTATAAGCGTCTACAGACGCCTTGACGGCGTTGCGAACATAGTTGATATTGCGGACCCCAGGTTTGTTGCGCAGGGAAGGCTTAGAGTAGGGCATTCTGGATGATGTCGTGTAGGCATCGACCATCCATACAAGTCGCCCGTCGTCGGTGATGACCATATAGGGGTCCTGATCGAAAAGGAGAAAGGGGGCGATCTTCTGGACTCTTTCCCTGATATTTCTGTAGAAGAGTATTTTACTGTCCTTCGTTATATCTGAAGAGAAGAGTATTTTTTCCGTCTGGAATTTCATAGAAAAGAGGAGTCGCCTCACCAGCGATCCCGTCTCCGTACCCCCTTCTCCGGCATAGGATGTGTATATATTGCCCTCGGGGGTAGGATAACTGAATTCGGGTATTCTCGTTTTGACAATCACGTAATCATTGGACAATTCGCCGTAATAAATTTCCGGACGCTTCACTTTAAGATCCGTATTGCTTGCGGGAGGGATATCCTTGATGAAAAATTCCGGCAACCCTTCCTTGCTGATCCGGCTTACCGGCCCGAGGGTGAGCCCGTTGCCGTGAGTGAAAATCAGACGCTCGTTGATCCATGTCTTGCTCGGCAGATCGGCATAGGAGAGCTCTCTTGGCGATAACATTACCTGGAGGTACTTGCCGTCCACGGTGTAGCGGTCGTTATCGACGTCCATGAAACGGTAATACGTTCTGATCTGCTGCAACTGGCTGTAGGTTCGGAGGAGGGGCGAGTGGTCCCAGAGTCGAATGTTTTTAATCGTCGCATCATTCTTGTCGATATCTTTACCGGTGAGGTTGTAGGCGACGTCAAAGGGGATTTCCTGTATCCGGTCCAGGTCATAGCCCATGCGGGTAAGGCGGATATTATTCTCGATAAAGGGGGCCTCCAGAAGCAGTTCGTTCGGGGCGACCTTGAATTTCTGGAGGGCCGCCGGGTAGAGCACAACGCCCAGGAAATAGACCGCAAAGAGAACACCCAAGGGTATAGCCGCCCATTTTTTTGATTTCCTGTAAATAGCGACGATCATACCGACGCCCGCGACAGGGGCCAGCAGCATCAGGGCTTGATAGCTGGTCAGTTTAGCGTGGACGTCGGTGTAACTGGCCCCGAAGATCACCCCGTGTTCGGAATAGAGCATACGCAGCGATTCCAGATAAAAACCGAGGCCCATGTTCATAATCAGCAGGCCGATGAGAATACCGATATGCCTGTTGACCCGGGGATCGATCATGATTTGCCGCTGGGTAATCTGTATTCCGCCGCCAAGGAAGAAGGTTATTCCCACCAGGACGATGGCCAGGATCAGAGAAAAATCGATAAACTGCTTCAGCGATTCGAGGAGGGGATATTGAAAAAGATAAAAGCCGATATCCTTTCCGAAGACCGGGTCGTTGAAACCGACGGTCACGGCGTTTCCGAAGAGCAATATCTCCGACCACAGGGAGGCGCCCCATTTTCCCATCATCATCGTGACGATGAAAAGGACAAAAAAAGTGACCGCTTGTTGGATGGTTCTCAGGTAACTAAGATTGATCGTAAGCGGTGTACCGCTGATTGTATAGTAGTCCTTGCCGGGGAAGGTTATACGTTTGGCGATGACGATGTTTGCCAGGGCAAAACCGAGGAAAAGGAGGCCAAAGATTACTCCGGAGGCAATCTGGGTGGTCATGGTCTTTGAGAAGACGCCGGTGTAACCCGTCTCCGTAAAAAAGAGCCAGTCGATGTAAAGATTTATGAGGGAAGAGAAGGTGGGCAGCACTACGAGAACGGCGACAAGGACTGCGATAACTATCAAGTTGGTTCTTTTCATATAGGCTCCTGATGGGAATAGTTCTTGTTTAGGGAAAAATCAATCGCGGTCTGCAAATACAATTATGCTCATCTCTATAGCAGCAGTTGGATGTAAAGGGAAGTATAAAAGTCCGCTTCGTGGTGGGTGTCCCCTCTCATCGCGGGATGAGAGGGGTCGATTCAGACTAAGAGTTACGCTTTTTTGAAAAGCATCAAGTTGGTGCTGACGAGGCGCTGCCCCAGAATGCGGGATAGATTCAGGAACAACTGGCCGCCGATGCGGGGGTAAATCTTCTGGATTCTCTTGAGGCCTTCCCAGTCGATTTCGAGGTATTTGATGGGTTCAAGGGCCTTGACATTCGCCGAGCGAGGTCCCGGGTGGACCAGGGCGATTTCACCGAATATATCCCCAGGGTTGAGGGTCGCAAAGACAATATCTCTCTTCGTAGCTTCGTCGTGACCAATGACATCGGCCGTACCTTCCAGAAGGAGGTACATGCTTTTGCCCATCTCGCCCTGGACAACGGCGAGTTCACCGGCGTTTTTATCGTTAATTCTACCCAGGAGACAGACCTTCCTCCGTGACCAGGGGCGGAGGCCGTCAAAGAAGGGCGCGCTCTTGACCACGGCGTCCTGGAGCTTCAAACCGATCATATCCCACAAGGTGATAAGCTGGGTGGATTGGAGGAGGATGGGGGTGATGAGCAGCTCGCCGATAATGGCGATGATCATGACCGCCGCGGAGAGGAGGCCGAACTGGATGACGGGAATGAATTGGGAAATGGCGCAGATGGCAAAGCCACCGGCCAGGGCGATGGAACTGCAGACCACCGGCCGGACTTCGTCATGTACGGCTGCCGCTACGGCCGCGTGACTGTCCTGGAGTTCCTGCATGGCTTGTTTGTAACGGTTCATGAAGTGGATCGTGTCATCGACGGCGATGCCAATGGCGATATCGGCCACCATGGCCGTGCCCACGTTCAGGGGAATATCCAGTAGGCCCATGATGCCATAGATGGAAACAATGGGAAAGATATTCGGGACGAGGGAGATTATCCCGGCCTTAAATGACCAGAAAAGGAAGTACATGCAGAGGAAAACAATGAAAAGGGTCAAGGCCAAGGATGTGACCGAGTTTATGGCCAGACTCTCCGCCGCCTTGTTGATGAGGATGTATTCCCCGGTGAATTCGTACTTGAAATTCGGGTTCATGTTCTTTTTCATGTACTGCTGCAATTCTTCCAAGATCGCGGTGATTTCGTAGCTGGCACTGACATTGTGGCGAACCATGATGCTGACTTCACTGAAATCCGGCGATACGAAACGTGATATTTCATCCCTCTGGAAGAAGAGCAGGTACTGGGAAACAAGGTTGGAATCCGCCGGGATGGCGAAGAATTTCTTGTCACCGTTGTTCATTTCCCGGTGAATGAGGGCCACCCGGTCGGCCAGGGATTCCGTTTTGTCAAACCATCCCTTTGCCGCCATATGTTGTTGAAGAGCCGCGACCATGGAGAGAGACTCGGACTGCTTGAAGGTATCTGAAGCGCCGCTGTTAATCCGGATAAAGAAGGTCTGAGCCCCGGCCAGCTCCTTATGGAGGGTGTCGCTGCGCTTTCTGATCTCGGAATCCGCCTTGAAGTAACCCATGAAGTCGTTATTGACCTTGACGAGGAAGGTGGCGCCGAGCATGGCCGCGGTGAGCAGGGATAGAGTAACGATGATTATGATCTTTCTTTTGGGATTATTGACCAGGGCGAGCGTGCCGGTGGCGATGCCTTTGAAAAAACCGTCGATGAAATGCACCTTCTCCTCGTGCTTGCGGACCTTGGTCGGGCCGAAGAAATGGAGGAGGGCCGGACCGAAGGTAAAAGTTGCGAAGCAGTTAGCGGTGAGGGCAACGGTGGCGACCTGGCCGAACTGGATGAGCATGGAGATGTCATTGTACATGATGGAAGCGAAACCGACAACCGTGGTAATGGAGGTCATAAGGACGGCAAGCCCCAGTTTGCTTGCCATGAGCTTGATTGAACCGTCCCGGTCGCCGTTGGTCTCTTCAATGCCCTCCAGGTACTCGTGCATCATATGCAGGTCTTCTGCGGAACCGATGACGAGGAGGATTGAAGGGACGATGACGGTCAGGACATTCAGCGGGATGCCTGCGATGACCATAAAACCGAAAGTACAGATGACGCTCGATCCCGCTGTAATCATGGGCATGATGCCGGCGCCGAAATTGCGCAGGGCGATGACAATGGTGCAGATCAGGACCAGACAGGCCAGGGGGACGATCCTTGCCTGGTCGGTGATGATGTTCTCGCCGATATTGCGGCGGCCGTAAGAGTTGCCGAACTGGAAAACCCGGTCGAAATTTCCTTGATACTTGGCCGTCACTTCATCCACTTTCTTGGAAAACATGGTATGAAATTCCGGATCGGAAGGATCGACATCCACATAGAGGTTGATGGCCGTCATCTGGCCGTCCTTAGAAACGAGACTGTCTATGAACAGAGGGCTTTTCAATGCATCGGCCTGGATGCGCTTGGCGTCTTCCACTGTTTCCGGGGCCCGGTCCATCAGAGGGTTTGTTTCCAGTCCTCCGCCCACGCCCTTGAAATTTGTCACGGAGAAGAGGCTCTCGCAGCGGCCTACCCCCGGTTTACCTATCCTGTCCACGGCTTCCTTAAGGAGATTATTATATTCCTCTTTGGTAACGTTTGTTTTGGTTTTGAGGAGTTCTTTGTATTTGTCAGGGAATTTAGGCTTCAGATATGCCTCGAGGTCGTTAACAAGTTTTCCATATTCCTCGGGGTTTTTGGCAAGCTTTGCATATTCGTCCGGTTTTTTGGCAAGTTCTGCATATACCACCGGGTACTTTAGTTTCAGATACTCCTCGGGATCCTTGGCTTTAACGTATTCCTCAGGGTTTTTCGGCTCAAATTTGATGTCTTTCAGGTCGTAGTACACTTTTTCTACGTCTTTGAGTTTTTCCGGGGTGAAGAGCTTTTTGTCCCGGATGAAGACGACGGTAATGTTATCGCTACCGAACTTTCTTACCGTGTCCCGGTGGTAATCCTTGGCCGGGTCTCCGTCGATCATCATGCCCTCGGTCGAAGAATCCACGCGGATCTGTATGGCATAGTAGCCGGCAATAAGAGTAATGATGACGTTGATGATGATGACGAGCTTGGCATTCTTCAGACTCCACCGCATCAATTTTCCCATAGCAACCCCCCAACTATAATCTTGAAAATACTGGATACTGCCCCGGTTTTCACCGTGGTGACGAGCCGAAGTGAATAAGAGCGGGTATTTCAGGCCTTTTGTAAGACCATCGTAACTGATCAGCTAATATAGAAAAACCAAGAATTATGCAATGAGAAAGTACATCGAGTATTTCAATCTGTTTGACATATCAGGTTCCTTTTGCTACAAAGTCATGAAAGGCTAATTTGGGGGAACGATGAAAATTATAACGGTTTTATCTTCCTTTATCTTCTTTTTTTTCCTTTCAACCGCTGTGTCAGCCAACGCGAGCAGTTGCGTCCAGTGTCATACCAATGAAGCCCTAATGAAATCCATCCATAAACCCCCGGTCATCACTGCCGGTGAAGAGGGGGAAGGGTGAGCAGGGGCGCCTCCGCCAGTTAGGGCGGAAGAGATGTACAAGGGATATGTCGTGGACGGGGCCTTAATTAAGGGGGATCCCCACTTTCGCATGGGTTGCCGGTTGTGTCATAAAGGCGATGAGAAGGGGCAGGGCAAGGAA
>JALNVY010000046.1 GCA_023231165.1 Syntrophales bacterium
CCTTCGGCAACCATAGAGACCGGGGAATGGGCGATTCCCCGGTCTCCTCCTTATCCCTGCTAATCTGATTATTAATGCTGATCCGGCAATGATATTTGCGGTTACCCCAAGGAAGAACACCAGCGCTCCGAATCCCAGGCAGACAATTTCCGCTTCAAATATAGACCGCCGTTTTCATGTTTCCTTGAAATTCCGTCCGAAAACCCAGAAATAAATCGTCCCAACCAGTAGGGAAAAAAAATAACGATCAGATACCAGAACATGGAGATGAGATTAAAGACGAAGAGGGCTTTCTTGTAACCGAAGCGATCACTCAGGTAGCTGCCGGGGTAGGAGTAGAGGGCGGACAGAAGGTTGTCCATGGCGTTCAGGAGGCCGATGGTCTTGACGCCGCCCAAGGCCTGGAGGTAGATGGGCAGGAACCGTTCCGCCATCTTTTCGACCAGCCCCACAAGGATGCCCATGGACAGCAGACAGCAGGACGACGATACTCTTTTTCAATCCCCCAAAATCGACGAATTTGTGCTGCCAGGGTATAACTATTGATAAAAACTCCTTTTTCACGACGGGAGGATATGAAGAAGGAGTTTGTGTGTCAAGATGATTATGATCACCGAATTGCCCCACAAAAAAGTTACCCAAATGGGTAACCAGGCTGATCATTGCTACTGTTGTAATGTAAAACTCCTTGACAGCCAGGAGGCATCCTTGTATATCTCCAAAAAAGAATATGGGGACTGTGGCCATGAAAGATTATATTAAGGTAATGAAGGCTGTTTCCGACCCGAACAGGGTGAAACTGTTGAAGATTTTGCAAGCCCGGGTGATGTGCGTCTGTGAAATCCAGGCGCTGCTGAGCATCGCCCAGCCCACCGTTTCCAAGCACTTGAAGGTTCTCGAAGAAGCCGGCCTGGTGACCTTCACGAAGGACGGCCTGTGGGTCAATTATCAGATTGCCGATGGCAGGAAGAGTCCTTACGCCGCCACGATTTTAGGGAATCTCCGTCACTGGCTCGGCGACGATCCCGAGATTCGGACCCTGGTGGAAAAGACCCCGGATGTTTCCCGCGAACAGATCCGCCTGAAACCATGAAAAACACACAGACCATGATCATGGCCTGTTACGGATGAACGCAAGGCATGGAATGCCTGGTTTTTGAGAAAAAGTGAAAGGAGTGCAGGAAGATAAAAATGTGGACAAGGGATATGCGAGGTAAGAAGAATACTTGGGGGGAGCTTGTCGTCATTGCTGTCTTCGGGTTAATTTTTGCGGGTAGTTTATCCGCCCAGGGTCCGGTTTCCCCGTTTCCGACCTATGGTGCGGGGGCGATTCAGGTGCGGTTGTACACGGACTATTTTTGTCCTCCCTGCCGGGCTATGGAACCGCCGGTCGAACCGGTGTTACGGGATCTACTGAAGAGAAAGGTGATCACCCTGACCATGGTGGATGTCCCCTTACACCGTTACAGCCCCCTGTATGCACAATATTTCCTCTACGCCCTGAAGGGAAAAAACGATTTGGAGCATGCTCTCAAGGTCCGCAATATACTCTTTGAGGCGGCGACCAACACACATGTCACGACCAAAGAGCAGCTTGAAGAAATCTTCAAAAGCAAGGGGATACCCTTCGCAGTCTTTGACCCTAAATCCGCCTTTAACCGCTATAACAGCCTGATCACGGAGGAGGGCATCAAATCCACGCCGACCTGCGTCATTATCAGAAGGGGCAAGAAGGAGGCATTTGTCGGAGGTCAGGACATTCTCAAGGCCCTCAAACATTTGCAATAATGTGAGGCGGCTTTTTATGATGGCATATTGATGGCAACTCAGCGGATGAGATGGGATAAGCTCTTGAAAATAGTCAATCTTATTTTTCCGATCATCGGCTTAGGGCTGATGGTCTTCTACGAGGTCTGCGACACCTCCTGCTCCTCTCTGCGTGGTACTTTTTGGGGCGTCGATCTTAAATATGTCGGGATCATGTTCATGTCGGTGCTTCTGGCGTTGAATCTGCCGCCTGTTTCCCGTCACGCGACCCTGGTCAGCCATTTACGGACGATGATGCTTTCCGGCGCTTTGGGTGGGGAAATTCTTCTTATCCGCTTTCAGATGGTCCATGATACCTATTGTCCCTTTTGCCTGGCCTTCGGCTTGTGCGTTCTAATCCTTTTTGCCGCTAATTACCCAAAGATGAATAAATATCTGGTGTTGGGGGCCTTCCTTGCCGGATTTGGCGCCTTTGCCCTCTTCTTCAAAGGGTCAGTGCTGCCGCTCTATTGAGAAATATGCTGTTTTCGAGCACGCGTAAAAGAACATACAGAATCCCGTAAAGCAAAACAACCGCCAACATTATAACTGCAAAAGCGACCATCCGCCGCTCACCTCCTGCTCTCAAATGGCCCTCCATTCAAGAACAGTAAAAGCGGACAAGTCTATTTGTTCTTGACACACCCTAAAGATGTTCATTGACGAATGTTGAAAACTATGTATAATTACAATCAAAAATGAGTGTAACTTACGAAGTCCTCCAGTTCAAGGGTCGTGGTACGGAGCGAAAGAAACTGCGCGTCGTGGCGTCAATGGTCACAGTGACGGGCATCTTCAGGTTAAGGAGAGAAAATGGCGCGTAGAAATGGTTGGGCGATCTTGGTGATCCTTTTGGGTGTGGGGATGCTGGCGATTCCGGGGGCTACAGGATTTGCAAAAACATCGAAATCCCTGGCTGCCCATAAGCATTATGCGTCCGTTGGAGTCATCCGGGCGCCCCAGAATCTTGTTCTGCACTCTGCCTCGGCATTGGTGGAGGACCAGCGGACAGGTGAATGCCTGGTTCAGAAGCATGCGGCGGCAGTCGTTCCCATTGCCTCCATCACCAAGCTCATGACCGCCATGGTAGTGCTGGATGCCCAAATGAACCTCCAGGAATCGCTCATCATCAAATCTGAAGACGTGGACATGCTTCGTCACAGCCGCTCTCGACTGCCGGTTGGCGCCAGTATCACACGTAAAGAGGCCCTGCTGCTGGCTTTAATGGCTTCCGAGAACCGCGCTGCCCACAGTCTGGGACGGACTTATCCAGGCGGTATCGATGCCTTCGTTATGGCCATGAACGCCAAGGCCCAGTCACTGGGACTCGCCGAGACACGCTTCAACGATCCTACCGGTCTCTCCAGCGGCAATGTCTCTTCCGCGCGGAATTTGACCCGGATGGTGAACGCCGCATACAACTACCCTCTTATCCGGGAATTCACCACCCGCGAAGAGGCTGTGATCCATTCAGGCCGCCGCACATTGGCATTCCATAATACAAATCGCCTGATCAGGAGCCCTCGCTGGCAGATCGGTCTCTCCAAAACGGGCTTCATCGATGAAGCGGGCCGATGTCTGGTGATGCAGGCCCGTGTGGCCCAGCGCCCCGTGTTGATTGTGCTCCTCGATGCACAAGGCAAAATGACTCGCTTCGGCGATGCCAACCGCATCAAACAGTGGATGGAGGGGCCGCCACCATCGCGGCGAACACGCAAAGGATAATCGAATCCTTCATCAAGCATTCTCCTCAGCATAACATTAGTAAACGACAACAAAGCCTGTGATGAACCTAAAGAGAGTAGTATAGAATTTATATAAGCATATATATGTGTTGAAGAACCCGTTATGCCTGCTGAAGACATCGCAAAACTGAAGATCGAAAAGTCGGAAAAGATCGTTAAGCCCAGCCGATACAAAAAGAAGCCTCTTGTCATCGCGGCCATTATCCTGCTGCTTTTGGTAACGGGTGGTCTTTACTTTGGCGGCATCATTGCCCCGGCCATATCTGTAGATGTAACGACCATTTCCCAGGTTTACCCCTCTCAGTCGATATCCATATTGAACGCCAGCGGCTATATCGTCGCCCAACGGAAGGCCGCCGTAGCCTCCAAGGTAACGGGCCGTCTGGTGGCGTTGATGGTGGAGGAAGGAAGCAAGGTCAAACAGGGGGAGGTGATTGCCCGGATGGAAAATGTAGATGTTACCGCATTCAGAAACCAGGCGGCAGCCAATCTGAATACGGTTCGGGCCACCCTTGAGCAGGCCAAGGCAGAAAGGGATATCGCCCTGCTGGAGTATACCCGTTACAAAAAACTGTTTGAAAGTAATTTCGTTGCCAAGTCCGATTATGATGTGACCGTTACACGCTACAAACGGGCCGTTGAAGGGGTAAAGGGGGCGGAAGCCACCGTTCGGGCCGGAATTGCCGCCTTGCAGAATGCCGAGGCGGGTCTTGACTATACCTTAGTCCGGGCCCCCTTCGATGCCGTTGTTTTGACCAAAAACGCCGATGTCGGCGACATCGTCACCCCCATGGGTTCTGCTGCCAACGCTAAGGCCGCCGTCGTTACCATTGCCGACATGAAATCCCTGCAAGTCGAGGCGGATGTCTCGGAAACCAGCATTGCCTCCATCCGGGTCGGCCAGCCCTGTGATATCCAGCTTGATGCACTCCCGAACATGCGGTTTCAGGGGGAGGTCTATACTATCGTGCCAACCGTTGACCGCAGCAAAGCCACCGTTCTGGTCAAGGTTCGCTTTCTCGACAAGGATCCCCGCATGCTGCCGGACATGAGCGCCAAGGTTTCCTTTCTTTCACGGAGGCTCGAGCCCGAGGAGCTGAAGCCTCGTCTTGCGGTCAGCCAATCCGCCTTGATCAGCAGGGGCAATAAAACATTTGTTTTTCTCCTGCAAGGGAACCGAGTCAAGGAAACCCTTGTCCAGGTTGGTTCAAAATTGGGAGATATGACGGAGGTCATCTCCGGGCTCAAGCCAGGAGACCGGGCGGTCATAAAGCCGTCGAAAGGATTGAAGAATGGATCAAGGATCAAAGTCGCCGAAAGATAAATATCATCTAACCGTCAAACCCTCTAACTGACGAAACTTCTCAAGAAATTTATGGCTGAGCAGAAGCAAAACATCGTAGAGATAAGACATCTTTACAAGGCCTATCATCGGGGAAGCCTCGTCGTCCCGGTCTTGTACGATATTACGTTCGACATCGTCGCCGGGGAATTCCTGGCCCTTATGGGACCCTCCGGTTCCGGGAAAACTACCCTCCTGAACCTCCTTGCCGGCATCGACAAGGCAGACGAGGGGAGCATCCGGGTGGGTGATATGGATATCACAGCCCTTTCGGAAACAGAGCTCGCTCATTGGCGGGCCAATCACGTCGGTTTCATCTTTCAGTTCTACAACCTGATCCCCGTCCTTAAGGCGATTGAAAATGTGGAACTGCCCCTTCATTTGACATCGCTGTCCAAAAAAGAAAGGCGGGACCATGCCGAGATGGCCCTGCGCATGGTCGGTCTGGACCACCGGATGGATCATTATCCAAAAGAGCTATCCGGCGGCGAACAGCAGCGCGTAGCCATTGCCCGGGCCATTGTCACCGATCCCACCATTCTTGTTGCCGATGAGCCTACGGGTGATCTCGACCGCGTATCGGCCGAAGAAATCCTGGCGATGATGGAACGCCTAAACGCGGAAATGGGAAAGACCATCATCATGGTAACACACGACCCACGGGCTGCACAGCGTGCCAAGATCCTCCGGCATCTGGATAAGGGATACCTGACTGATGATGATTCTCAAAATCCTCTTTAGAAATGCCTTTCACAATAAGCTGCGCAGTGGCCTGACGATCCTCGGCATCGCCGTAGCCATTTTGGCCTTCGGTCTCTTGCGGACGGTGATCAGCTCCTGGTATGCCGGTGTCGAGGCCGCTTCGACATCACGCCTTGTCACCAGAAATGCCATCTCCATTATTTTTACACTGCCCATCTCTTATAATGAAAAAATCCGCCAGATCGAGGGCGTGAAAATGGTGTCCTATGGCAACTGGTTTGGCGGCGTGTACATCAACGAAAAAAATTTCTTTCCGAATTTCTGCGTGGAGCCCCGGACCTATCTTGAAATCTATCCGGAATTCGTGCTCAGCCCCGCGGAAAAAAAGACGTTCCTTGCCGATAGGAAAGGTTTTGTAGCCGGCAGGAAACTGGCGGCGAAGTATGGCTGGAAGATAGGCGATGCAGTTACCCTGAAGGGTACCATCTACCCTGGAAACTGGGATTTCGTCCTCCGGGGTATCTATAAAGGCAGGGATGATACGACGGATGAAACCCAGTTTTATTTCCATTGGGATTACCTCAATGAAACGATCAAAAAGGCATCATCCCAGATGGCCGGTCAGGTAGGATTCTATATGATCGCTATCACCAGGCCTGATCTGGCGGCGGATGTGGCCCTGGCCGTGGACAAAACCTTTAAAAACTCTCTGGCAGAGACACTTACGGAGACGGAGAAGGCCTTTAATCAGGGATTCATCGCTATGAGCGGCGCCATCGTCACGGCCATCCAGATGGTATCCTTCGTCGTCATCATCATTATCATGGCCGTTGTCGCCAATACCATGGCCATGACCACACGGGAACGAATCGGCGATTATGCGATCATGAAAACCCTGGGATTCGGCGGCCGGGATATCACGGTCCTGATATTCGGGGAATCCCTAGTGATTACCCTGGCCGGCTGCTTAACCGGCATGATCCTCACGTTTCCAGCGGCAGCGGCCTTTGGTCATGCACTCGAGACCTTTTTCCCCATCTTCATTGTCTCGACAGAAACACTCTATCTTGATGTTCTGGCCGCCATCCTCATCGGTTGCCTGGCGGCGATTATTCCGACCCGCCAGGCAATCCGTATCGGCATCGCCGATGGGCTGCGGAGGATCGGCTGATGGCTGTTCCACTCTCATATAGTATACGAAATCTCTGGCAGCGCAGATTGACGACGATCCTGACGGTTTCCGGCATGGCCCTCGTCGTCTTCGTTTTTGCCGCCATCCTGATGATGGCCGAGGGCCTGCAGAAGACCCTCGTGGATACCGGATCTTATGACAATGTGGTGGTGTTCCGCAAAGGTTCCACATCGGAGGTCATGAGCAGCATCGAGCGTAAACAGGCGTCGATTGTGGAGATGCTTCCTCAGGTTGCCATTGATCATAATGGCCGGCGACTCCTGGCCAAGGAGGTCGTTGTCCTCATTTCCCTTCAAAAGCAGGGTGATGAGAAGGCATCGGCCCATTCCAACGTCGTCGTCCGCGGGGTGGAGGAGAATTCCATCCCCTTGCGGCCACAGGTAAAGATGGTCTCTGGCCGCATGTTCAGGATGGGATCATCGGAGATCATTGTGGGAAACAGCATCGCCAAAGGATTCAAAGGGGTCGGTCTGCAGGGAACCCTGAACTGGGGGATGAGAACCTGGACCGTAGTGGGCGTTTTCGATGCCGGTAATACGGGATTCAGTTCGGAGATATGGGGCGATGTGGATCAGGTGATGCAGGCCTTCCGGCGACCAGTTTATTCATCGGTTATTTTCAAATTGCAGAATCTCGCGGAATTTCCCGCGTCCAAAGGGGCGATCGAAACAGACCCGCGGCTGACCCTCGAGGCTAAGCGGGAAACGAGGTATTATCTCGACCAGTCGGAGATGATGGCAAAGTTCCTGAGAATCCTTGGCCTGTCGCTTACCATCATCTTCTCCATCGGGGCCATCATCGGGGCCATGATCACCATGTATTCCGCCGTCGCCAACCGGATCGGGGAGATCGGAACGATGAGAGCCCTGGGTTTCCATCGGCGGAACATTCTGGCGGCATTTCTTGCGGAGTCGCTCCTGCTCGGATTCATCGGCGGCTCTGTCGGCCTGTTCTTCGCCTCTTTTATGCAGTTCATCACCGTCTCTACGGTGAACTTTCAGACCTTTTCGGAGTTGGCCTTCAAATTCACCCTCACCGGGCCCATTATCCTGCAGGCCATGTCCTTTTCCCTCGTCATGGGGCTCATCGGCGGATTGCTGCCGGCCTTCCGCGCCTCGCGCATGAATATTGTCGAAGCCCTGCGGGCAGCATAAGCATGGAATAACAAACGGAGGGGCGCATTCCCAATCCTTGACACTTGGTCCGTTATCCATCATAATACCTAATATACAAAACTGGCCTTGCAGGGCGGGTATGATAAAGGAGATCGGAAATTAAGCTTTAATGCGGAGAATCATGAAGGACAATAATTCAGATTTATAATTGTAAGATATTTTTATATAATTAGTATAAGTTTTGCTTCCTGAAGGAGTGGAAAATGAAAAAGCATGTCTCAATATTGTGTATATTGCTTATCGGGATTTCAACATCTGTGTTTGCCCAAATTTCTGATATCATAAACACCAGGAATGAGTTTGGCGGGGAAACGATGATGACCCCTTTTTCTGTAGATGATAAAGAATATAAGGATGGGGTGGCCAAGACAATACAATACTTCAACGGCAGCTACAAGATGGTGAAAAGGGAAGTCATCCGTACCGATGAGTACAGTAAGAGCAGTGGGATAGTTAAGAGTATATCTTACTTTGACAACGACGAGAAGGTAATCAAAGATGAATATTTCTATAATGATAACTATGCCCTGAAGAAGGGGATAGCAAAGGATGTATTTTACTTTGACAGCAGCGAGAAGAAAGTGAAAGCGGAGGCCTACGACATGAATGGATCACTGGTAAAAAGTAGCCAATAACAGCGTGTTGCTCGCTTATTTGGCAGAACGCACCGGGAGAGCACACGTGCAAGCCAGTCGCCGCCTTTCACTCTCCGTACACCAATGAGCTTCCCCTTGAAAGAGTGGATGTCCATCAAAATAACCGGATGCTCTGACTTCTTCCTTAGAAGAGGAAGTTGTCCATAAGCCCCTGTCAGCGTTATTCATCTTCAAAATTATTCCAGATATCCTCAGTAAATCCAAGGTTCGTTGCGGCGTTCTGTTCTTGATAATTTAAGTCTTTCCAAAATTTACTGGTGCTTGCTGGTGCTTCATTTTTATCCCATTTGTCCGCTTGCCAGCCGAGGAGTGTCCAGAGTTCTTTTTCTTTGCTACTCAGATCTACCCACGACAATTTTTCCCAGATTCCCGGGTTTCCTTTCATGTCTCTAACTTGCATAACTTCCTCCCACATAACTTTATTCGAATACCGTAAATGCGACTTTGTCCACTACTATCCTTCGTTTCGGTGTCAGGAATTGTTTTTTAAGTCGAGTAGACAGGTTTCTCCCGACGTTTAGGTTGATGTTCGTCTTCTTCTTTTACCACCTGGTCGCTCAACCGTATCACGGCAATTCTTCAATCATCACCGTTTATACTATTTGAAAGTCATTCGATCTCCATTTTTCAATCTGTACCTGAGGCTTCAGTCAACGATGAATTAATGACTTAATCATTCCAGCTTTGGGTGTGAGGTTGCTGTCCCAGACGCCGAATTTTACCTCCTTACTACCTTCCCAGGGTTCGTCGAAGGCTTCAAAATAGAAATATTTGACACCTTCGGCTATTGACCACTTTCTAATTTCTTCCTGATACTTCACTGCGCTTGCCAGGTCGTAAACCGCTGGACCATACGACCCTCCTTCCGACGGCCATCCTGTTTCACCGATGATTATCTCTTTACCTTTGTAAAGATTCTTAAGTTGCATGTATGCTGAGTTCATTCTGCTAACCGCCATGTCAACCGATACTGGCATAAAGCACGGATAGATATTTACAAAAACGACATCACAGGCATTTACGATACGCACATCATACGCCTCTTTCAATGATAAGCCACTGGTTACCTGCACCGGCAGTCTCTTGATCTGTTCTTTCACGTAAGTGATATAATTGATCAGTATTTCCGGGTTGACACCATTTTGAGTCGCTTCGTTGCCCACGACGGCAATATCGATTTTTCCAGCCTTGGCGAGATCAATAAGATTCTGAATCCCCTCGTTGCCGGAAGGTGCGGTGCGTGTATTATGCTTAGTAAGCCAAGTACCGGCAGCCACTTTGAGAGAAGGGTCATGTTGCCGAGCCATTTCCGGTATTTTTTTGAAGTTGTTGGCAACGCTGTACGTTCGCAACCACTTCGTATAAGGCGCCACCTTTTTCACCAGTTCTCTCAACTGCCCTTCCGAAATAGCATCCCCATTCATCTGTCCCGACATTATATAAGAACCAAAACATAAACCGTGAAAGATCTTGTTGGAGGGTACGTTGGTTTCAGTTGCAATGGGAGCTTTATCTTTAACAGGCAATGTTTTCTTGGCAAGATTATCTTCGACAGTCTTATAGAAATATTCCGTAATATGCTTATCGCCGAGCAGTGAGATTCTTATCGTAACTTTGGTGACATTTTTTTCCACAGGCAACACGTTTATCTGCAAGAGGTTTTCACTCTTTGTCTCCAGTGCGTATCCCATCCCAAGAGGTGGCAGAGGCGATGTTTCAAGCTTCATCTGCTCGGCAGACTGCTTTACCGCCTGATAGGTGGCTTCAAGATCGTGGTTGAAATATTTCGTCGCCTCACCTCCCTTCCATATGGTATATCCTTGATAGGCTGCACCTGCGAACGAGATAAGTGGAGCTATAGCACATCCTGAAATAAGGAAGGGGCAAACCATGAGAGTGACCATGAAAAGCATTTTTTTTATCATAGCGTCATCCTGATAAGGGTGATCGTCTTTGCTTGATGTGGTCTCAAGATAGCACGAGTCAACATAACCATTTTTCGACTACGACGAGCATATTAGCGATATGGTATCATATGGTTAACTTTGATGATGGCGTCAACTTTTTCGGATCGACTGGCGTAGGGAATTCGGGTAATGACAACCTGAGTCAGTCCCGTAAAATTATTACAGACCGAGGAGAATCAGGAGGCGATCCTCAACTGCCTCCATCGTTTCCCTTTTAACAATTCCCCAAGGGCTGACCAAACGCTCTGTAGGGATGGATCGGGGGTCCTCGCACTTCACAAAACTGGGTTCCTTGCGGATTAAAACCTTTTCCTTTTCTTATTCGCAAAGGAGAAATCCCTGGATTTTGAAAATCCTTTGTTGCCCTTTTCTTTATTGTATTTTCGGTCGGCATACTCGATATGAACCCGGCGGCCTTTGAAACCCACTTTTTTAAATGCCGCAATCAGAGCTGCTGCCTGCCCTGCATCCGTTTCAAAGAAAGAGCAGCTTTTCATAACATCAACATTTATAATACGGAGATCCGCTATTTTTGCCGTTTCCACGAGGTATGTTTTAATGCTTTTTGGCGTGAATCTTTCCATCAGCCCCATATTGACGAACAGACGGGCGACGCCGGGGCTGCCTTCTCTTTTTTTCAATTCGACGTTGATGTCGGGAGCATCCCGGTAATAGCTTAAAAAGCGGTTAAACTCGGCAGAGACAAAGCGCTGGATGATTTCTTCCTTGCTGATTCCTTGCAGTTGTTCATAGATTGCCGGCAAAAAGGCTTCGATTTCCTGATGCTGGATCTCGGTGTTCTTCACCCTATCGACGAGATGATAGAGTTGTTTTTCACATACTTCACTGCCCGTAGGGATTTTTACCGCCGCAAATTTCTTTCCTATCTGTTTTTCAATCTGCCTGATCTTGAAAATTTCCTTTAAATTAACAATAACAATGGAAATGCCTGATTTGCCGGCCCGGCCCGTACGTCCGCTCCGGTGCGTATAGTATTCAATATCGTCGGGGAGGTTATAGTTGATGATATGGGTTAAATCCGTCACATCGATTCCTCTGGCCGCAACATCGGTCGCCACCAGCATTTGCAGATTTCTGCTTCTGAAGCGTCCCATGACGCTGTCCCGCTGGGGCTGGGAAAGATCGCCGTGCAAGGCGTCGGCATTATAGCCGTCTTTGATGAGTGCGTCGGCAATTTCCTGGGTTTCAATTTTTGTCCGGCAGAAAATGATCGCATATATGTCGGGATAATAATCGGCAACCCTTTTCAAGGCGATATATCGGTCCTTGGCATGGACGACATAGTACTGATGGTGAACATTTTCCGCCCCCGTATTTTTGGCGCCAACAGTAATCGCCATGGGGTTTTTCATATAGCTCTGGGCGATATGTTCAATTTCCTTGGCCATGGTCGCTGAAAACAACAAAACCCTTTTATTGTCGGGCGTACCGGACAATATGGCATTCAAATCTTCCTTGAATCCCATGTTCAGCATTTCATCTGCCTCATCCAGGACCAGCCAACTGATGGCGGAAACATCAACCTTTCTCCGCTTCAGCATATCAAGCATTCTGCCGGGGGTCGCCACAACTATTTGTGCGCCCGCAGCAATCTGCCTGATCTGGGTCAAAATACTGGCCCCCCCGTAGATGGGCACAATATTCAAACCGTCCATATGTTTGGCAAAGTGGCTTAAATCGTCGGTGATCTGCATACAAAGCTCCCGGGTAGGGGCCAGGATCAGGGCCTGTGTTTTCGATGAAAATTGATCGACCTTTTGAATGATGGGGATGCCGAAAGCTGCCGTCTTGCCTGTTCCCGTATGAGCCAGGGCGACCAGATCCCTTGTCTCCTGCAGTAGAAAAGGGATTACCTCTTCCTGAACAGGCATCGGAGTTTCGAATCCCATTTCCGTGATTGCCTTTAAAATTCTTTTGTCGATACGTAATTCTTTGAATGTCATTGCTTTTTTATCCGATCATTTGTTGGTTTCAGGAGAGTGCAGTAGCGATAATGCAGGAGTCAACCCGGATACTACGGGGGTGCACAGGACAGATATATGGACTCACCAAGTATCCCCCTATACACTTAGTCAACTGAGAATGCAAATATTTATACATATTTGCCTAAACGAAGGGTCTTTTTATCTTGACGCACAGTCGCAATCTTTCCTATACTCAGCCCAGAGAAAAAGGATTCTTATCAAAAGCAGGTCTATTGGGAAGC
>JALNVY010000047.1 GCA_023231165.1 Syntrophales bacterium
AATTGCAATGAGATTCACACCGTCTGGCATTGAACTATATACGGATTTTTACGGAAAAACGTGTTAAGGGTGGGGCCATGGAATCGATTGTTGAAGCCCTGCAGATCAGAAAAACTTATGGCCAGCTTGTCGCCGTCGATGATGTCTCCTTTGCCATCGCCAAGGGGGAATGTTTCGGCATCCTTGGACCCAACGGCGCCGGCAAGACAACCACCATCCGCATGACCTATGGGTTTTCCCCGCTGACGGCAGGCGTCCTCAGGGTCTTCGGGCTGGATGTATCCCGTCATGCCCGGGCAATCAAAGCCCGCATCGGCGTCTGCCAGCAGGACAACACCCTTGATCCCGACTTGACAATTATCCAGAATCTGACTGTCTTCGCCCGTTATTTCAACATTCCGAAGCCCCTGGCGGTAAGGAAGGCCGATGAACTCCTTCGTTTCATGTCCCTTGATCACCGCAGTCATTCCCGGGCTATGGAGCTTTCGGGGGGGATGGTCCGGCGCATTGTCCTGGCCCGGGCCCTGATCAACCAGCCGGAGCTGCTGATCCTTGATGAACCGACAACCGGTCTGGACCCCCAGTCCCGCCACCAGGTATGGGAACGCCTCGACAACCTGCGCCGACAGGGCCTGTCGATCCTGATGACCACCCACTACATGGAAGAGGCGTCCCGCTTGTGCGACCGCATCATCATTATGGACCAGGGCCGCATCCTCGTTCAGGGCAAACCCTCCGAGTTGATCAGGGAACACATCGGCAAGGACGTCTTGGAGATATCATCACCTGCGGCTGACCTCAGAACCTACATCCGCCTCCAGAAGATGACTTTTGAGGATCTGGGAGATCGCATCCTCGTTTACGGCGATCACGACGACCATCTCTATCGGTATATCACCAACCGTTTCTGCCCCGAGGGTTGCGTGATGCGGACGGCAACCCTGGAAGATGTGTTTCTTAAACTGACCGGAAGGGGGCTCAGGGAATGAGCAAGGGTATTTTACGGGTCTGGCAGCGGAACCTCGACGTATATCGTCAGAACTGGAAGATCAGCTTCATGCCGCCGTTGCTCGAACCCCTGCTTTACCTGGCGGCCTTCGGCATCGGCCTGAGCGGCCTTATCGGCGAAGTGGCTTACGGCAACGGAAAAATTTCCTATCTGGCCTTTATCGCTCCGGCCCTATTGGCCATAAACATCATGAACAACGCCTTCTTCGAAAATACCTACTCCTCGTTCGTCCGCATGTACTACCAGAAAACCTTTGACGCCATGATGGCGACGCCCCTGTCGGTAGAAGAAATAATCACCGGAGAAATCGTCTGGGGGGCCACCAAATCGGTCATCGCCACAGCGATCATGATGGTGGTTCTGACCTTTTTCGATCTCATCCATTACCCCACCGGTCTGTTGCTGATTCCCCTGGCCTTTTGCGGCGGTTTCGCTTTCGGTTCCATGGGCATGTACTTCACCGGCATCGTTTCTCATATCGAGCTGTTCAACCTTCCCTTCTTCCTCTTCATCACCCCCATGTTTCTCTTCAGCGGCACCTTTTTCCCTCTGGAAGGCATGCCACCGTGGGCCCAGGTGCTGGCTACGGCCCTGCCCCTGACCCATCTCGTTGATCTGACTCGGGGATTATGTTACGGCAGTTTCACGAAATCATTCCCCTTGGACCTTGGTTATCTGCTGCTGTTCTCCCTGGTCTTCTATCCCCTGGCTCTTATTAAGATGCGCCGCCGGCTCATCAAATAGCTGCTTCGCAAAAAGCTCCATATGCTTTGTTGCGCTTCATCCTTCGTCACTGCAACGTACACAATAGTACGCTTCATTCCTCAGGATGAGCGCGCCTCGCCTCTGGAGCTTTTTGCGAAGCAGCCAAAATCAGCGAATAAAAAAGGGAGACCCTGGGGTCTCCCTTTTTTAGCATATATTTAATCCACCATAACTCAGCGAGCTGATTCGATATATTCCTCCACCTTTTCCGCGATGGTCTTCACGATCGCCTCAAATTTGGCCTCATCCTTTTCGAGGAGGGTCATCCGGAAACCCTGTAAGGAGGTAAAGAACGAGGTCAGGGGCACCACACATATTCCTGTTGCCCCGAGGAGATAATAGACAAAGCGCTTGTCGAGTTCGACATTTTCTCCCACCAGATCCTCCACGAATTTCCTGATCTCCGGCTGAGAAATCGACAGGCGCTGGCGGCTATTCAGAAACGCCTCATTGAAGACCGCCGTCATGTAGAATGCCCCGTTGGTGCGGTTAACCATCAGGCAGGGAACGTCCTTGAGGATGTTGTAGGCGATATTGGAAAGCCGCTCATAATGTCTGATCCGTTCATCGAGATATTGCTGGTATTTCGGGTGCGTCATTATTTTCGGAATGGAAAGCTGGGGCAGGGTCGTCGAACAGACCTCGGACATTTTCTGGGTCAGAATCGAATTGACATATCTGGCAAAGGTCTCGTCCTTATCGGCATTATACACTTCTATCCAGCCACAGCGCGACCCCGGCCAGGGAAACTCCTTGGAAATTCCCTTCATGCTGATGCCGGGCACGTCTCCGATGACGTCCGAGAGGCACAGGGTCTTCTTGTTATTGTAAACAATATTGATATACGTCTCGTCAAAGAGGAGAAAGAGATCATGCTCCTTGGCGATCTTTACGACCTGCCGCAGGGTCTCGGCGGGGTAGACGAAACCTGTCGGATTGTCCGGATTGATCACGAGGATGCCGACAATGGAGCTATGGCTCTTCACCTTCTGCTCCAATTCACGGATATCTGGATACCAACTGCTGTAAGGGTTCATCCGATAAGTGTTCGGAGGGAAAGAGGCATGAAGAACCTCCGCCAGAAAATGGGTCGAATAGGTCGGCTCGGGGACAATAACCCGGGCGTCCACACGAATAGAGCTATAGCATCTGGCGATGGCGTCCCCCAGCCCGTTGAAGAAGATGATGTCCTCCCTGTTGATCTGCGTCTTTCCCCTTCTGTTTACCAGATCGACAAGAAAGTCCCGCGTTTCGTCCACCCCTTTCGTCGGGGAATAGGCAAAGGAATGATCGTCCTTGATAATATCGACGAGGATCTCCTTCATCCATTCGGGAATGTGTTCTCCCTTTTGCACCGGATCGCCGATATTCTCCCAGTGAACCTCGATGCCGTATTCCTTGAGTTTATTGGCGACAATGACGATATTTCTGATTTCATAGGTCAGGCCGTTGCCCGCCCTGGCAATATCAAATCTCATAATCCCTTTTCTACACCTCTTCTTCACATCGTTATAAAGGGTTGTTTTCTAATACAAGTCGAGAAAAATATCCACAAATATTTTCACTGCTTTTTCTTGAATATTTTCGTTTTTCTAAAAATATTGCCTTCCCGCTCTTGACTGTTTGTCCATTGTTCTCTATGATTAAATTCTTGAATCATCAGGAGACGTACACATGAAAATCAAATGGAGCTGGGTGGATTCTACTGTCAAACGCGACAAAGCAGCTCGAGACATTCTTAAAGCGCCCGTGATCGGCGTAGATACAGAGTACGATTCCTTCCGGTATTTCCGCGAGAAACTCTGTCTCCTCCAGATCAATTCCGGGTTGTGTAGCTATATCTTCGATCCCCTCGCCAATCTGGATATCTCTTTTCTTGGCGAGGTCTTTGCCGGCAGCAAGACGGTAAAGGTTATTCATGCCGGTGATAATGACATCCGGATTCTTAAGCGTGATTATGATTTTTCCTTCAACCAGATCTTCGATACCCATCGTGCGGCCGCCCTTCTTGGTTGCCGTCAGTTGTCTCTGGCCGCCCTGATTCGACAGTTCCTCGCCATCGACTTCGAGAAGCAGAAAAAGCTTCAGCGATCGCGGTGGGAAAACAGACCCCTGACGGAAGAGCAGCTACACTATGCCGCGCAGGATACGGTTTTTCTCATTGATCTATACAGGAAATTACATGCAGAACTTGATCACGCCGGTCTTCTGGACGCAGCCGCTGAGGGTTTTGAAGGTATTGCTTCCGTATCCTGGCATGAAAAAATAATGAATCGCCAAGGATACCGCCATATTCAGGGATTCAACAGCCTGACGCTGGAGGCGAGGGAGCGGTTGAAGCGTCTTTACCTGTGGCGCTTCAACAAGGGGAAAAACATCAATCGGGCGCTGTTTATGATCATCTCCGACCAGGAACTCCTCCAGATCTCCCGGACGGGCGAGCCGACACTGGTTTCATTGATTACAAGCGCCGGCCTTTCTCAAGACAAGGTACATCGGTATGGAAACGAACTACTGGATATCCTCAAGGAATGACGGCTTCGTAAAAAGTCCGGATGCTGAGTTGCGTTGCACCCTTCGTCACTGCGGTGTACGCCAAAAGTACGCTTCAGGACTCAGGACTTGCGCGCCTTGCCTGCGGATCTCTTTACGAAGCCGTTGATTATTGCTAATTTTACGGCTTTTTCTACTGGTTGCTCAGGGAGACACCTTTAGCCTGATAGTCCGGCTGCTTACCGGCGGCACCCCCTTCTCCCAGGGCCGGAGGTAACCCAGGGCAATCTCGGTTTCTCCAAGGCCCGCGGTGCGGAAAATCAAGACCTCCTGCCCTCCTGCCCCGACCAATCCTGTCTGGGGAGGGTGATACGTTCGCCTGGCAAATCTCACAATGCCCTCGGCAAGAGGTTTCATCAATTCCCATCGATAGCCCGTCGTCGGATTCGACGGCAGGGTTGCCACCACTACATAATCCACCTTCGTATTTACCTCACTGATCCCGTTGGTGAAACTTATGACGGTGCCGGCGCCCCCTCCGGAACCCTTGACTTCGATGAAACCATCCTCGCCGGCTATGACATAATTACACAAAAGCAGGCAACAGACGACAACGATCCAGGATGCATTTCTCATGATTCATTCCTCCAATTCTTTCGACTCATGACTGAAGGTAACTGTGTAGTCCCGGTAGATAATTCACACCCAGGTAGGTAAACAGCACCGCTACAAATCCGATAATCGCCAGAACAGCCATGCGCTTACCTTTCCATCCCCGAACGTAGCGGGCATGGAGCATGACGGCATAGATGAGCCAGGTGATGAGAGACCACGTCTCTTTCGGGTCCCAGCTCCAGTAGGATCCCCATGCGTAATGGGCCCATACCGAACCGGTCAAGATGCCGAGGGTGAGAAAAACAAATCCCAACACCGCATTCTGATATATGAGTTCATCCAAAATATCCGCTTCCGGAATGAATCCAAACAGGGGAATATCCCTCAGAAAGTACATGATTCCAATTGCAAAGGCCACCGTAAAGGCCGCGTAACCCATAAAGCATGTCACTACATGGCTGGTAAGCCAGTTGCTCTGAAGAGCGGGAACCAGTGGCTGAATACGGTCACTGATATTCGGAGCCAGGGAGGCAAAGGCCATGAGCAGGAAAGCCACGGGAAGTACGAAAACACCGAGGCTGCGGTTCTTGATCCGCCACTCCACAATGATATAGAGCGTCACGACGGTCCAAGCGAAGAAGATGAGGGATTCGTAGAAATTGGACAGGGGTGCGTGGCCGATGCCGAGAGCATAAGATTCCTGCCACCTGAGTAGCAGGCCCAGGGTGTGGGCGCCAAGGCCGCCAAGGACCGCATAACAAGCTGCTTTGCCCCAGAACTCCCTACCGAAGACCAGGCGAAAAAGATAAAATACAAAGGCCCCGAAATAGAGAAAGGTGACCCAACTCAGTATCATGGTGTTCGTCATGTTGATTCCTTCTCCAAGCTGACTTTGATCTGTTCAGTCAACTGCCTTACCTCGCGATCCAAAACCACGGGGTGCTTATTGGTCCTCGCAGCAACGCTGATCTTTGTTTTCTCCCCGGCCGGTTGAATCTTGATCCAGATGCGGCGGTGGGATGAAAAAAACGTCCCTATCAATCCCACCATCATCAGCACGGCTGCAGCCGCAACCAGCGGCGCTCCCGGGTCGCTACTCACTTGGAGACCTGTATAATAACGTTCTTCGATACCTTTCAAGACAAAGAGATAGGGTTTGAACAGGGCAGGATTGAACATCGGGACCTGCTCCGTTACCCCGGGATTCATTTCCCTGATTTTGTCGATGTGTAGAAAAACCCAGAATGAGACTTCCCCCTGCCCGGACCGGACCAAGATCTTCGCGGCCGGCCCCATCTGCATTAGATTTTCCTCCAGCCGCACTATCTGGACAGTTCCTTCCTTTTCCGGCAGGGAAAAGCTTTCCCCGGGTCCAACCTTTATTATCTTTCCCTCCTTACCACCCCGGTAAAAAGCAAGCGAGGCCCGTCCGTCGGGAGAGCTTCCATAGCTGGCCTGGTAAACACGCACTCCTTCTAGGGAGATCGGATGATTCACCAAGAGAGGACCCTGGTAGAGCATTTTGTTGTCTTTCAAAAAGGTTAGGTCTGAACGGTACGTCTTGGGAGCGCCGTTTTCATAGAATGCGACAATAAACTTGTCACAGCGAATGGTAAAGGGGAGCGTCTTGGCCCCCTTCCCTCCCTTGAGGTCGATGGCGTCCGCCGTCTCGCCTTCCCCGATATTGACATAGCCTTCCCACCCCCAGAACGCCCCCGTCAGCGCCCCCCGGATAAGGAGGAGCAAGGACAGGTGGACGACATAGACGGCAAAACGTGAATAGCGACCTCTTTCCCCGCATATGATTACGGTATCTTCTTTTTCCTCACTCTTGCTGATCTTTTGATATTTTCGATTTAAAAGACCTTCCAACCGCCCGGTCATGATTCCAACATCTTTGTCGCACAAGAAGATACATTCGGGGCTCAGTCCCCGGAATAGCCCTTCCTCCCCGGAAAAAGGCGCCCCCCGAAACTGCTTCCACGTCAGGGGCCAGCGGTTCAGAGAACAGACAATGAGGTTCATGGAAAGGAGGAGCATGAGAAGAAAGAGCCAGACTGAATGAAAGAGATCGAAGACCTGCATGGTCTGCAGAAAAGAGGCTAGCCCCGGTGGAATCCCCTTGGCAAACTCCCGCGCCGCATCCTGCTGGGGAATTAAGGTGCCGACAATCGACAGGACAACCGTGAAGACAAGGAGGATAATGGTCAGATAAACGGAAGCAAAGAACGACCAGAACGGATTTTTTTGTTTCGGCAAAACTTACCTCATGTTTTAATAAAATAGTGCCGCCCAGAAGATCAGGCCCGTCAGCAGCAGTCCCAACAGCAGACTGGCCAGGCCGAAAACGGAGGCAAACAATTGGGTCCAGAGACCGGGTCCTTCCCGTTTCATGGCATCGAGACGGCCTTCCGCCATGAGCCGCTCGTATTCAAGTGGCCGTTCATGCCGCAGTGCTTCCAGACGATAGCGCCCGGTAAAGATATTCGGTTCCAGGGGGAACTTGTTGGGCACAAGATGGTTGTTAAAGAAATGGACGGTAAAGATGAATATGGCCGCGAGGAATGCCTCCTCGGAATGGACCACCGTGGCCACATTGATCATCCAGCCGGGGAAGAGATAAGAAAACGCCTCGGGAAACCAGAGCATAAACCCGGAGCCGCCAATGGCGGTCATCCCCCAGAAAACGGCAAAGAAATCAAACTTCTCCCAGTAGGTCCAACGGTCAAACTTCGGCATATCCCCCTTTCCAAAGAACCACTTGAACATGCCGATGATGTCTTTAACATCCTTAAAGTTCGGGAACAGGGAGTCGGGACCGAAGAGACGCTGCAACGATCCCCGGAACTTTCTCTTCGGGAACAGGAACTGCAGGGAAAGCCAGAGGGTATAGAGAAACAGTCCGCATAGGACTAGGGCGGCGATCCGGTGAAATAATCCGGCCCGATAAGCCCCGCCCCAGATATTGATGAGGATCTTAGCCCAGGGAGAATCATAATACTTGATAGGGAATCCCGTCATGACTAGGGTGAAGAATGATAGGATCAACAGGACGTGCATAATCCGGTCCCGGACGGGAAAGCGCTGGATCTGCTTTTCCTCCCGGCATTCTGGAAGGATTGTATTTTCGATGAATCCCGCCTTCCCCTCGCAGCATTTGTCACAATAGGTTCGCCGCCACCAGAGGATGGTATGGAGCCAGAAAAAGGCGAAAGTCCCCCCCAGCAGGGCAATCATGAAGGCGTTGGTCCAATAGAGAACGGGGAAACGCTTGGGGTCCAGCGGATCGGGGTGGGCCTCAAAAGAGACGAAACGATCGTGAAAACCCTTATGGCAGTCCTTACAGGCAGCCTTCATGTTGTCCGGGTGCATGGATGACCGGAGGTCATTTTTGGGCAGGATATTGTGTCCGGGGTGACAATCGGCGCAACCGGCCACCCGCTGCGGAAACCCAATGTTGAGAACCTTGCCGTGGTAGGACTCGTCATAACTGGCGACGGCTTTAGTGGAGAACCGGTTCCGCTTCGCCATTTTAGCATCGGCGTGACAGGAACGGCAGCGACGGGTATAATTCTCCCGGGCGGCAGCCTTATCCCGCTCCAGGTAAGGGTCATAATAGGGGGTATTGTGCAGGCCATGGCAGTCCGTGCAGGCAGCGGCATCGGTGTTTCCCTTCAGGAGGGCGCCGCTGTGTCCAAGGAGGGTATAGTCCTCGCGGCTATGGCACTGACTGCAATTCTCCACTACCGCAACCTTTAATCCCTCTCCAGATTTCCGGATGCTGTGGATGTTCTGATGACAGTCCTGACACTGAAAATTTTGTTTTATATAGTGGACATCCTTTTTGAACCGGGAGGCGATATCCCGGTGACAGCTTCCGCAATTGACCGGTCCGGGTTTGGTTTCCCCGGTCATATGACGGCGAAGATCGGTAATATCCGTGTGGCAGCTCGCACATGTGTTGTTGCCGTGAGCGGAAGCCTGAAAGCCTGCTTTGTAGTGGACATCATTATGACAGGACTGACAATTGCGAGGCGCCCCTGACTGATTGGCCGCCGTCTGAACGATCCCCATCGGCAGGATCAGTCCGAGGGCCAGACAGACAAGGAAGGCGAAACAAAGTCTGCGTCCGATGCTGCTGCGACTCTTCATGGCGCCCCTCCTTTATTCCGGGCCTGCCAGGAGACCATGCCACCCTCCAGACGATGGACATTCTCAAAGCCTTTACGGCGCAGATAACTCACCGCCAGGAAAGAACGGGACCCATCCGCATCGATAACAAGGAGGGGACGATCCCAGGGAAGATCCTGGTAGGTCCTGTGCAATGTGGCCAGGGGCATATTGACGGCGCCGGTAATGTGATTGGACTGGTAGGCCGCCGGGGAACGTAGATCGATCATCAAGGCCCCCGGCGCCGAATTCAACCAGGCCTTCAGGTTTCCCGGCTTGAGGGCCGGCCCTGGAACCCGGGGGATCCGGTTGATGGACTCTACCTCATAACCCGCCCGCTTCCATGCCGTGAGGCCTCCCTTGAGAAGATAGAGATTGGCAAAACCTTGACGCTGAGCCTCTCGAATGATCTCACAACCTGCTTCGACAGGGGCATTCCCGCCGTAAAAAACAAGCTTTGCATTACGGTCCTGGGGCAGCACGGCTGTCTTTTCTCCCGTCTCTTCACAGGCAATACAGCGGGACGCAGGAATCCTGCTGTCCATACATTCCAGGAAACTTAACACATTAATGAACACAATGTTTTCGCGGTTATCCATCATCCGTAGCACTGCCCGGGGTTCAATTATGGGCGGCGGTTTCTGCTCCGCTTCCGCCGGGGAGATGAACACTACAAAGGAGAGCAAGGCGGTTAAAGCATATATCATCATATTTCCCATTCTTTTTGACAGATCCACGTTCATAATAAGGATACTCGTCTCATCCTTCCGTTCTTGGGGGTAAGCTACATATCACAATATAGCTTATATTAAACAGTTCCCTCCCCTTCAAGGGGATGGTTAGGGTAGGGATGGGGTTAAAATTATGAAATGATGACATCAACCCCACCCTCACCCTAACCCTCTCCCTGAGGGACAGGGGATTTTTTACGACGGCGCCAGCGTTATTTCCCAACTACTCAAACGCCGGCACCCCTTTCAGCCCCCAATCCATGTACTGGGGAACGGCATTGGGCTCCTTCAGGGTTGGATAATCGTCTTTCAAAAAACCACGGATGTTTCGGATGCCCATCTTGTTGAAAAAGGCGGATGTATCGGTGTGGCAGTCTCCACAGCCGTCGGGACGCCCTCTCACCCCATAGGTCTGTTTCTTATTGAGGGAGGTCACACCGTGTTCCACCCCATAAATTACCGGCGGACCCATAAGCGGTTCTCCAACCAGGCCGTCTTTGTTAACAGTGTAGATCCGGTCGGCGACAAACACAACCTGCCGAAAACCCAAAGCGGAAAGGCCCGCGATCATTTTGATAATATCCTTATCTTTTACCGCGGTCAAACGTTTCTCTGTAACACCGCCCGGCAGTTTAACCTGCAGGGCGGTCAGGTCGGGAACAGATTTCGCGGCTTGTTCAACATATCGGAGCGGGATCGGCCGAATTCCTCCGTTTGCCTGTTTTTCTCCAAACCATTGCAGGATTTTGGGAACAATCGGGGCATAGCGTTCTTCCCGATCCTTCCCGGTAGCCCTACGGATCATCCATGGTTTCCATGGTTCTTTCGCCAGGCCCTCATAATCGGGAAACCAGCGGACCCCTCCCAGATTATCGGCTGTATACCCGGTTTCCCGACCTGTGCTCATATCGAGAACAACCATCCCCCGGGCGGGCTGAGCCACGACATGACAACCGCTACAGGTCACCAGGTAAGTATGGAAGGTCGCCTTGGAGAATTTCCGACTGTGAAGGGATTGGGGATTTTTCGCCTTTTTGGGCATGCCGCCCCGCCCCGGTTTATATTGATCGCCATGATGACAACCCGTACAGGTTTTCATACCCACATGATCAAGATCATCCCTGACGGTGTTCAGAGGGGAGTTCCCCTTGGCAATCTGATGCCGGAGTCGTTCTTGGGCACTGTTACCAATCAGACCATGGCAATCCGTACAGATCAGTCCGGAACGGACATGGGCGTCGTAGGCGGGACCATGAAGACCTCCCGTATTTTTTGCGTCTCCTTCTCCATGGCATTGGAGACAATTATTTGCTTCCACCATTTTTTTTATAAGCCCGCCTTTCATCCGCCCGTCGGTCAAAAAGAGGCCTTGGTTCGACCAGTCATATGACGTAACGGGGCGTTTGGAAAAGTTCCATGACCCATCCTTGAATCCTGCCTCCCCGGGACCTGCCCCCGGGCGGTGGTAAGTAAAAACGGCGCCGGTAACCTTACCCAGTCCGGCCCCCGCCGTAGCGGCCCATCGGTAATTCCGGCGGTTCAATTGCTCATTGCGCTCATGGAAACGGTAATTGCTGCGATGGCAGAGGAGACAATCTGCCTCCACGACACCGCTTTCCCGGAAATGACTTTTTTTATCCGGCGTCCCCGCAGCGCTGTAATCGCCATCGAGGGCGGCCTTGTTCAATTTCTCTCCGGCAATGAGATTTCGTGTCTTGTCTGCCTTTCCCTGGGCGTCCCGGCCGTATTCCAGGGGCCCGCCGCCGGGATGACACCAACCGCAGGCAGCCGTGGCGACCTTGTGTCGGGCGTCGTATTTGCCGCTTCCGATCCAGTCATAGGTAGTCAGATCGATCTGCCGGGGATCGGCATTGTTTTTCCTTGCCAAACGAGCGGCAGCCGCCGTGGGGAGCCATTTTCCAAACATCCCCGGCGATAGCAGCCAGGGGCGCTTTGCGTCATAGCGGTCGCTCATCTGGTCGAAACCCTGCTGGAAGTGGTAACCGGATGTAATCAAGTTATAATTGTGACAACCACCACAGGTCTTCCGGGGGCTGTAGGGATCGGCACTGTTTTCCAGGGAGCTTATTCTGTCTCCCTGTTCGTTTTTCAGCCAGATATCCTGATGAGATCTCGCAAAGGCGGCACCGGCAATGAGGACGCCAAGCAGAATCGAAATGACAATAATTAATGTGCATTTGGATGTTTTCAATACACTTTCACCTGTTAATGGGCTTCGGGTTCATGATCAGACCCTGATTGGCCTTTGAGCCGCCTTTGATCATCGTATCCACGTCAAGGAATCCCGCTTTTTCTACATGACAAGCATCGCAGGAACGGGTCCTGTCAGTACGCTTGCGAATATTATGGACCGGCGAATCCCAGTAGTTCGGCAGGGCGTCGAAGTTTTCCATCTTGATTCCATCCTTAACGAAGGTATCCCTGACAGTGGGAATAAGACGCAAGGTTGTCAGGGTCTTATTGTCCCGGGGATTCAAGCCCAAAACCAGAGCCGGTTTCGCCGCCGCGCCTTTGCCAAGGTGACAATCCTGACACTGACGGTACGCCGTCGCGGTATGACAGCCGTAACAGCTAACCTTGCCTTCGTGGCGCTGATGGGAGATCCTGGCCGTCAACTTCGCCTCCTGCCCCAACTTATGGCAATTCCGGCAGGACGGCCGGTCTTTCACGGCCTGCTTGGTGGCATAAGCCGTCCCGTCACCGTGAAATTCAACCTTCTTATGGCATTCCATACAGGTCATGCCTTTCTGGTAATGGACATCAGGACTACCGCCGTATTCCCCCGTATATTCGGGATACACCCGGCCGCCATGACAGAAGGCGCAGGTTTTCCCCTCGTCCTTCTTTACGAACTTGTGTTTCTGAATAAGACCGATGCTGATCCCCCCCACCGCCGGGGCCTTGACATGGCAATCACCACAGGAGGCGTGGCAACTCCGGCAGGACTGTTCAAACACCTTCGCATCGAAAGTCTTCAACTCATCCTTGGAAAACCGCGGCAT
>JALNVY010000048.1 GCA_023231165.1 Syntrophales bacterium
AGAAGAGAAGGTTCAGTTAAAAGAGGTATATCCGGTACCGGAGAAGATCAAGAAAATGGCCTTTATCAGCGGCAGGGAAGCCTATGACAAGCTCTGGAAGCGATCCATAGAAGACCCGAACGGCTTCTGGTCGGAGATCGGCAAAGAGTATGTGGAATGGTTCAAGCCCTTCGACAAGGTTATGGACTACAACTTCGATATCAAGAAGGGCGAAATCTATGTGAAGTTCTTCGAGGGCGGGAAACTGAACGTTTCCTACAACTGCCTCGACAAGAACCTCAAGACCCGGGCCAATAAAGTCGCCATCCAGTGGGAAGGCAACGAACCCGGTGAACAAAGGGCCTTGACCTACAAGCAGATGCATGAGGAAGTCTGCAAATTCGCCAATGTCCTCAAGGGACTGGGAGTTAAGAAGGGCGACCGTGTCTGCCTGTATCTTCCCATGATTCCCGAACTCGCCATCAGCATGCTGGCTTGTACCCGTATCGGCGCCATTCACAGTATCGTCTTCGGCGGATTCAGCTCCGACTCCCTGCGAGACAGACTTCAGGATTCGACGAGCAAGGTGCTGGTTACCTGCGACGGGACCTTCCGGGGGGCCAAGGCTATTCCCCAGAAGGACGGCGCCGACGCCGCCGTCGCCGAGTCTCCCTCCGTAGAGAAGATCGTCGTGGTGAAACGCGTGGGCGACAAGATCAAGTGTGACATGACCGCCGGCCGCGACGTCTATTGGGATGAAGCTATGGCCAAGGCATCGGCCGATTGTCCCCCCGAATGGATGGATGCGGAAGATCCCCTCTTCATCCTCTACACTTCCGGTTCGACGGGGAAGCCCAAGGGCGTTATCCACACCACCGGCGGTTATCTCACCTTCGTGGCCTACACCCACAAGATGATCTTCGATTACCATGAGGAAGACGTCTACTGGTGCACCGCCGACATCGGCTGGGTCACGGGGCATTCTTACATCGTCTATGGTCCGCTGTGTAACGGCGCTACCTCCGTCATGTTCGAAGGCGTTCCCAACTATCCTGATATGAGCCGTTTCTGGAAGATCGTGGAGAAATATAAGGTCAATATCTTCTATACGGCCCCCACGGCCATCCGCGCCATCGCCAAGGAAGGCGATGCGTGGACCAAAAAGGCAGACATCTCTTCGCTGCGGATCCTTGGCACCGTCGGCGAACCCATCAACCCCGAAGCCTGGAAATGGTACTACAACGTCATCGGCCGCGGTGAATGCCCCATCGTCGATACGTGGTGGCAGACCGAGACGGGCGGCATCCTGATTACACCGCTTCCCGGAGCTATTGACATCAAACCCGGTATGGCCACCCTGCCCTTCATGGGCGTATGGCCGGTCCTCGTGGACGACGAAGGCAAGGAGTTCACGGAGACGGTAGCCTCCGGCGCGCTGTGCATCAAAATTCCCTGGCCCGGCATCATGCGGGGCGTCTATGGTGATCCCAAGCGTTTCCAGGAGACTTATTTCGAGCAGTTTCCCGGTTACTATGTCACCGGCGACGGCTGCCGGAGAGACAAAGACGGTTACTATCAGATTACTGGCCGTATCGACGACGTCATCAACGTCTCCGGGCACAGAATGGGGACGGCGGAAGTCGAAAGCGCCCTGGTTGCCCATGCGAAGGTTGCCGAGGCGGCGGTAGTCGGTTATCCCCACGAGGTGAAGGGGCAGTCCATTTACGCCTATGTCACCCTGAAGAGCGGGATCGCGAAGAGCGACGACCTGAAGAAGGAACTGGTCGCCCATGTCCGGACCCTGATCGGACCCATTGCCACCCCGGAGAAGATCCAGTGGGCCGATGGTCTTCCCAAGACCCGCAGTGGTAAGATCATGAGAAGAATCCTGAAGAAGATTGCCGCCGATCAAGTTGGCGATCTCGGCGACACAACGACCCTGGCGGATCCATCGGTGGTCGATGATCTCGTCAAAAACAGACTGTAAAATTAAATTTTCCCTGTCCTTATCCTTTGCGGATGAGGGCAGGGAAAATCGGTTATCGCGATAGTTTACTTAAATCAGACATTAATTATCTGAAGGGCGTACCGGTTCCGAACCGGGCGTTGGTTCAGGAAGGAGGACAATGTGAATATTGTTGCATGTGTGAAGCAGGTTCCGGATACGGAGGCCCAGATCAAAGTAAAAGGTGACGGTTCTGGGATTGAAGAGGGCGGCATCAAATGGGTTATGAACCCCTATGACGAGTTCGGTGTCGAAGAATCACTGAAACTAAAAGAGAAATTTGGCGGCGAGGTGACCATTGTTTCCGTAGGCCCGGCCCGAACGATGGAAACCATCCGCACTGCCTTGGCCATGGGGGCCGATAAGGGCGTCCAGATCGACGACCCCGCCCTTTACAATGCCGACGCCTATGCTACGGCCGAAGCTCTGGCCGCCGCGATCAAGGGCGTTTCCTATGACATCATCTTCTGCGGTCAGCGTGCCATTGATGATGACTCAGCGCAGGTAGGATCCATCCTCGCGGAGATCCTCGGCATTCCCCAGGTGACCTTTGCGACGAAACTCGAGATTGACGGGACTGCCGTCAAGGCAACCCGGCCCATCGAAGGGGCTGCGGTGGTTGTTGCGACGTCCCTGCCCTGTGTGATTACGGCCACCAAGGGATTGAACGAGCCCCGCTATGCATCCCTGCCCGGCATCATGAAGGCGAAGAAGAAGCCCGTTGATATCAAGAAAGCCGCCGACCTCGGCGTGACCGGCGCCTCGAAGTCCAAGGTTGCCAAGTTCACACCGCCCCCCGCGCGACCCCCGGGAAAGATCCTCTGCGCGGACGATACGCCTGAAGGAAAGGCTGCCGAGTTGGCGAAGCTGCTCAGGGAAGAGGCGAAGGTTATCTAAATTATCAATGATCACGGAGGAATAAGAAGATGGCAAAAGGTGTATGGATAGTAGCAGAACAGAGAGACGGCGCCTTGAGAAAGGTCAGCTTTGAGCTCGCCAGTACGGCCAGGAAACTGGCGGATCAGCTTGGCGAAGAGGTCGGCGCCGTTCTGTGCGGTTCCGGCGTTGAGGCTATGGCCGCTGAGCTTGCAAAATATGGTGTGGATAAAATTTATGTAGCGGACAATGCCGCTCTTGAGCCCTATACGACCGACGCCCATGCGTTGGCCATAGCGAAGGTTGTGAAGGAAAATGATCCTTCCATCCTGTTTCTTGGCGCTTCCGCCCAGGGCAAGGATCTCTCCGCCAGCCTCGTTGGTAAATTGGCAACAGGCATGGCTACGGATTGTACGGATGTAAAGATTGCCGACGGCAAACTTTGCGCCATCCGTCCGATGTATGCCGGCAAGTGCTTCGGCGAAATCGTAATCGATGCGTTCCCCCAGATGGCTTCCCTGCGACCCAATGTCTTTCCGATCGTAGAATGCGCCAAAGCGGGCGAAGTCGTCAAATTTGACGCGGGTCTAGATGCGGCGGCTTTGAAAACCAAGGTGGCCGAAATTCTGAAAGAGGCTGCCGGCAAGATCGATGTGGCGGAGGCGAATATCATCGTATCCGGCGGGCGTGGCATGAAAGGTCCGGAAGGCTACGGAATCCTCGAAGAGCTGGCAGGTCTTCTCGGCGCCGCCGTTGGCGCCTCCCGAGCGGCAGTTGACGCCGGCTGGCGTCCCCAGTCCGATCAGGTCGGTCAAACCGGCAAGGTCGTTTCCCCGAACCTCTACATCGCCTGCGGTATTTCCGGCGCTATCCAGCATCTGGCCGGGATGAGCTCCTCCAAATATATCGTGGCGATCAACAAGGATGCCGAGGCCCCGATCTTTGCGAGGGCGGATTATGGTATCGTGGACGACCTCTTCAAGGTTGTTCCCGCGCTGACCCAGGAAGTCAAGAAGCTGTTGGCTTAAACACCAGAACCGGGAGCGGCCTCAAAGCCGTTCCCGGTTTTTTCATTGTAAAACATATGTCGCGAGACTTGGGAAGATCAACCGGCGGTGAAGCTGGTGAGCTTCCCCGGTCACGAGTCAGGGAGGATGTATGGAGCTATCAACTTTTTCGATAGGCCATGAAGGCAGGGAGGTTTTCTGGAATGCCGAGCATTTCGAACCCATCCTGTTCATGTTGACCTTTGTCGCCATGGCCATCTTTGCCTATGGGGTTTATCGGCGCTGGCTCATGTGGACAGCGATCGGCAAACCCGAGGACCGAACGGATGACAGAAATGAACGGATTAAAGCGCTGCTGAAAAATGGGCTGCTCCAGATCAAAACGTGGTCTGATCCCTATCCGGGCGTCATGCATGGCTTGATATTTTTTGGTTTTGTCGTACTCTTTTTCGGAGCCGCCTTTGACGCCACGGAGTTTCATGTGGCCGAGCCCTTGGGCGTGCCGTTTCTCGTCGGGAAGTTCTATCTGTTCTTTTCTTTTCTGATGGACCTGTTCGGATTGGCCGTACTGGGCGGTGTGCTTATGGCCCTGGACAGGCGTTATCTCACGAAACCGGATCGCCTCGGTTATAAAGGGGAACCGGATAACCGGCCCGACGACGCGATCGTCCTGCTCCTCATTGCCGGGATTATCGTTACGGGCTTTATCATCGAAGCTCTGCGCATCAGCGTGACCTGGCAGCAGACGCCTTGGGAAGTATGGTCCTTCGTGGGCTGGACCCTTGCCAAGGCCTTTACCGGCGTCAGTCCGGAGGCCGCGAAAGCGATGCACAAATGGGCCTGGTGGATCCACACGGCGTTTGCCCTAGGATTTATCGCCTATATTCCTTATTCAAGATTAATGCACATTATAACTACCCCGGCCAACTACTTCATGGCAACCCGGAAGCCCATCGGCCAGTTGGAGCCGATCAAGGATTTCGAGAACGCCGAGTCCTTTGGCGTGGGAACCATTGAAGAATTCACCTGGAAGCAGATCTTTGATTCCGACGCTTGTACCCGCTGCGGACGGTGCCAGGACGGCTGCCCTGCGTATCTGACCGGTAAGCCCCTGTCTCCGAAGAAGTTGGTTCAGGATCTTAAGAACTACTGGCTTGAGAAGGCCCCCGGCGCTGTCGCGTCCAGAAAAGAGCAACTCATAGCCTCCGGCGAGGGCGCGGCAAATATCAATCCGAAGCTGAAGGCTCTCTTTGCGTGGCTGGACAAGGCGGATAGGATTGTCGATGAAAATCTGCCCAAAGGCCCGGAACCGACAGAGAAGGCCATGGTCGGCGAAGTCGTTGAGCTCGATGAACTCTGGGCCTGCACCAACTGCATGTACTGCATGGAAAACTGCTCGGCAGCAATCGAGCATGTGCCCAAGATCATCGGCATGCGGCAGTTCAAGGTCCTCATGGAAGCGGATTTTGCTCCGGAGTTGCAGCTTACCTACCGGAATATGGAAAATAACTCCAATCCCTGGGGCATTGGCGCCCATCTCCGCGCCGACTGGGGTAAGGAACTCGGCGTGAAGACCCTTGCCGAAGATCCCAATGTAGAATATCTATTCTATGTAGGTTGCGCCGGTTCATTTGATGACCGGGGCAAGAAGGTCTCCGTAGCCCTGGCCAAGATCCTCCAGACGGCCGGCGTCAGCTTCGGCATCCTGGGCACGGAAGAGAGCTGCTGCGGTGATTCGGCGATGCGGGGCGGCAACGAATACCTCTATCAGACGATGGCCCAGGCCAACATCGAGGTGATGAATGGCTATGGGGTCAAGAAGATCATCTGCACCTGTCCCCACGGTTACAACGCCCTGAAGAAGGATTATCCCCACTTCGGCGGCAATTTTGAAGTGTATCACCACACTGAGATTATTGCGGAACTTATTGAAAAAGGGAAGATCAAGATTAAGATCCCCGTTGACGATGTCCGCTTTACCTACCATGATTCCTGTTTCCTGGGCCGTTACAATCAGCTCTATGATCAGCCCCGGAGGATCATTAAGGCGATCCCCGGCGCCCGTCTCGTCGAGATGGACCGAAACCATGAGAAGAGTTTCTGCTGCGGTGCCGGCGGCGCCAGGATGTGGATGGAAGAGCACGGCGATCGCATCAACGACGCCCGGGCCAAGCAGGCCATCGATGTCGGCGCCAAGACCATCGCTGTCGGATGTCCCTTCTGTCTGACCATGATGAGCGATGGCCTCAAGTTCCACGGTAAGGAAGAAGAAATAGTCGCCCTGGATCTCGCTGAGATCGTCTGGAAGGGCATGGGTCTCGAAGAAGAAAAAGCCCCGGTCGAGGTCTGCCAAGCGTAACGTAAGGATATAACTTATCAGAAAAAGTGCCCCGGTTCTGTCTGAAAGGATGAACCGGGGCTTTTTTTTACACATATTGGCTTCTTTGTGCTATAAACGCGTCCAGAGAATGAGGCAGAAATCAACAATAACTTTCCTGAAAGGAGTATGGCGAGTATGGCGGAAGAAAGTATCTATTTGAAAAAGCCGTGGCTTAAATCCTATGAAAAGGGCGTTCCTGAAACTTTGGTCTATGAGGATCTCTGTATGCCGGAAATCCTGGACCGGACTGCAAAACAGTTTGCGGAGAGGCCGGCGCTGATTTTTCAGGGGACGACGATCAGTTTCCGGGAGTTAAAAGACATGGTGGACCGGTTTGCGACCTGTCTTACCGACTTTGGCGTCAAAAAGGGGGACGCCGTCGCTTTGCTCCTGCCCAATATCATCCCTTGTGTAGCGGCCTACTTTGCCATCCTGAAGATCGGCGCCTTGGCCGTCATGAACAACCCCCTTTATTCCGATCCGGAACTGGAACACCAGTTCAACGACTCCGGTTCCAAGGTTCTGATTACCCTCGACGTTTTGACCCCCCGGATGATCGCCCTCCGTCCGAAGACGAAGATAAAGCAAATCGTTTATACTTGTATTGGCGACTACCTGCCGACGCTTAAACGCGTCCTGGGAAGATGGCTGAAAAAATATCCTTTTGCCGATATCCCGGCTACGTCTGACGTTTACGGATGGAAGGCATGTCTTGCCAAATATGGCCCGAACCCGCCGGCAGTGAAGAACAGCTTTGACGAGGTGGCCATGTATCAATACACGGGGGGGACGACCGGCGTTTCCAAGGGCGTTATGCTGACTCATGCCAACCTGAGCAAACAGGTCCAGCAGGCTTGTGCGTGGTTTCCAAAATTTGCTAAAGGGGAAGAGATCATGCTGGGCGCCTTGCCTTACTTTCATGTCTTTGGTCTCTCTGTCTCCATGAATTTTGCTATTTATATGGGCTGGTCTCAGGTTCTTGTTCCCCGACCCCAGCCCGAGCCGCTCCTCGAGGCAATCCGGAACTTCCGGCCGACTTTTGCCCCCTTGGTGCCGACGATGTATATCGGTATGCTCAATCATCCCGATCTGAAAAAAACGGACATGAGCTGCATCAAGGGCGCCTTCTCCGGAAGCGCGCCGCTGCCCGTGGAGGTGATCCAGGAGTTCGAGAAGGCCACCGGCGCCGTAATTGTCGAGGGTTTCGGGATGACGGAAACCACACCGGTGACCCATGTCAATCCCTTTGCCGGTGGGGCCAGGAAGATAGGAAGCGTCGGGTTGCCTATCTCGGATACGGAATGCCGCATCGTTGATCTGGAAGACGGCGTTACGGATATGCCCGTGGGTGAGCGGGGAGAACTCATTGTCAAAGGGCCCCAAATCATGAAGGGTTACAAGGGCAGGCCGGAGGAGACGGCGAACACCCTCAAGGACGGCTGGGTGTACACGGGCGACATCGCCACGATGGATGAGGATGGTTACTTCTATATCGTTGACCGGAAGAAGGATATGATCATTTCGGGAGGATTCAACGTTTATCCCCGGGATATCGATGAGGTCTATTATGAACATGCCAAAGTCCAGGAGGCTTGTTCTATAGGCATTCCCGACGCCAAACGGGGGGAGAACGTCAAACTCTTCATTGTTCTCAAGGAAGGCGAAACGGCAACCCAGGAAGAGATGATCGAATACGGAAAGACGAAACTGGCCGCCTATAAGCTTCCCACGGAGGTCGAATTCCGCAAGGAGCTGCCGAAAACAAATGTCGGCAAGATCCTCCGCAAGGAGCTCCGGGCGGAAGAACTGGCGAAAAGGAAGAAGTAGGCAACAGGCAACAGACAATAGGGAATAAGTAACGTGCAGCAAGCAGGAACAGTCTGCAATGTCCCCTCCTCTTCAAGGGGAGGGTCAGGGTGGGGATGGGGTTGTTCTCACTTGTTTAATTATTCGGAACTGAAACTAATTTACAACTCGGGGGCAGATCTTGTTCAAGGTCTGCCCCCTTCCATATCAAATCAGATGGACGTAACAAATTCTATTTCCCGGGGGAGTTTATAGGAAGACAGATAGGCCCGGCAGTGTCTCAGGATTTCCTTGTCGTCCACTTCCACGCCAGGCTTCTTTACGATCAGGGCCTTGACGATTTCCCCCCGCATCAGATCCTCTTTGCTCTCCACCCGGGCGGTTTGCACCGCCGGGTGCATCGCCAGGACAATTTCCACTTCGAGGGGATAGACATTGAAGCCGCTGGTGATAATCATCCGCTTCTTCCGGCCGGTGAGAAAAATATAGCCGTCCCCATCGATCCTCGCCAGATCCCCCGTATGGAGCCAGCCGCCGCGAATTACCTCGGCGGTGGCCTTTTCATCCTTGTAGTAGCCAGGCATGACGTTCTTCCCCCGGACGATCAGTTCGCCGATCTCTCCTAAGGGTAGCCCGGCGCCGTTGTCATCGACAATCATTACCTCTAGCCCCGGAATGGGTATCCCGATGGATCCCGGTTTTTGTTCCAAGGTAAGCCTCGTTATCACGCAGATAGGCGACGCTTCCGTCAGACCGTAACCCTCGACCAGCGGTGTCCCGAATTTTTCCCGAAAGAGCTGGATAAATTCCATCGGGATGGCAGAACCGCCGGTGACACAGAAGCGCAGGGAGCTGAGATCGTATTTTTCCCCTCCCTGGTGAAACAGCATCCCTAAAAACAACCGGGGCACAGCGCCGATATAAGAGACCTTTTCCCTTTCAATGGCGCCAAAGATGCTCTCCAGGGTAAAGCGTTCCATCAGGACGACACTACCGCCGATATAGAATACGGCCAGCATATTTGCCGCAGCCCCGAAGGAATGAAAGAAAGGTATCACCGCCAGCCCTCGCTCTGCGGGAGTGCCTTGAAAATCTGTTTCCGTGAACAATACTGCCTGCGTCATCAGGTTGCCATGGGTCAGGACGGCCCCCAGGGCCCGGCCCGTCAGGCCGGAGGTATAGATCATGACTGCCGGGTCGCCTTCGGCAATATCCGGCATCTCCCAGGCGGAAGGATTGTCCTTGATGGCCTGGGTGTATGGGCATTCCGTATCCATGCCGTTCGTGGTCAGGAGATGTTTACAGAGGGGGAGATCGTTCTTGATTTCTTCGTAGCGTTTCGCTAGGACGCCCTGGGTGATAAAGAGCTTCGCGTCGCTGTTTCCAATAAGATGCCTTAGTTCGTAGGGGGTAGAAAGAACGTTCAGGGTCACGGCGACGGCGCCGATTTTCTGGGTGGCAAAATAGGAGATGATGAATTCCGGGCAATTGGGGAGCATGATGGCGATCTTGTCCCCCTTCTCGATCCCCAGGCTGCGAAAATAATGGGCCAGGGCATTGGCAGCCCTGTTGAATTCTACATAAGTCATGCGGCATTTTTCATGAATGAAGGCAATATTGTCCGGGAATCTTTTCGTTGATTCCTCCAGCATCTGTCCCAGGTTCATATAGTTGGTACCCCCTGATTTTAATATAAGAGCCAAGTTTATTTAATCTTCCTTAGCACATGCCTTTTCCCTTTTCAATCCCGGGAATGGTCTTTTTTCTTGATCATAAAAGCGATTTCATATAGGGATAAGTTGCCTGTGGGCATTGAACAAAAATCTCGAGGAGGTTTTACTGATGAAAAGAACATTGTTGCTGGTAACCCTGATTTTTCTCTGTTCCGTCTCTTTAGCCCTTGCCGGGGGCTCGCCCGTCGGAAAGTGGAAGACCATTGACGACAAAACGAAAAAAGAGAAGTCCATCGTTGAGATTTACGAAGCAAACGGTAAGATCTATGGAAAGATCGTTCAGCTGCTTCAGGAGAGAGACGGCGGGGCGAGCAAGCTCTGCACAAAATGTACCGGCGCCGACCAGAACAAACCCATGATTGGCCTGGTAATCGTTAAGGGGCTGGCGGCAGATGGGGATGAATACACCGGCGGTACCATTATGGATCCCAATGACGGCAAGGTTTACAAATGCAAGATGGAAGTTATTGAGGGTGGTAGCCAGATGAAGGTCAGAGGTTTTATCGGTTTCTCCCTCATCGGTCGCACCCAGATGTGGTACAAGGTAAAATAATCTTTTGGCTGAAATTATCAACGGCAATGAAATATCCCGGGTGATCCGGGAGGAGATTCGCAAGCAAGCCGTGATATTGCGGGAGAAGACGGGCGTGACGCCCGGTCTGGCCGTGGTGTTGGTCGGCGCGGATCCGGCCTCCCAGATCTACGTCCGGCGCAAAGGCAAGTGCTGTGAAGAGGTCGGGTTCCTGTCCCGGGAGTTCAGATTGCCTGAAAATGCGGAAGAGAAAGAGCTTTTGGAGATCATTAGGCAATTGAATGAAGATCCGGCCATTCACGGCATCCTCGTTCAATTGCCTTTGCCCCGCCATATCCGCTCCCAGGCGGTCATTGAGGCGATTGCCCCGCAAAAGGATGTGGACGGCTTCCATCCCGTGAATGTGGGCCGTCTTGTGGCCGGTAATCCCGGCCATGTCGCTTGCACGCCCCAAGGCATCATCGAACTCCTTGACCGGACCGGCATCGCCATTGAAGGGAAAGAAGCTGTGATCGTTGGTCGGAGCAATATCGTCGGGAAACCCCTGGCCCTGCTCCTCCTGGCCCGCCATGCCACCATCACCGTCTGCCATACCCGGACGCGCAATCTTCCGGAGATAACCCGGCGAGCTGATATCCTTGTGGCTGCCGCTGGAAATCCTGAGATGATTCGGGGAGAGATGGTCAAGGAGGGTGCTGTCGTGATCGATGTCGGTATGAATCGCTTACCTGACGGTCGTCTGGTCGGGGACGTCGCCTTCGCGGAAGTCGCCTCCCAGGCCTCTCATATCACCCCTGTCCCGGGAGGGGTCGGCCCGATGACCATCGCCATGCTGTTGCAGAACACCTTGAACGGGGCGCGTCTGAAAGGACGATAGAGGTAATTGCAAAACGCCCCATTCTGTCATTCCCGCAATGATTCTGAGCGGGAATCTGGTTATAACTCTTGAGAAACCATATCTCCGATAGAGGCATTCGGGGATGACGAATGGTTTTACGACTACCTCGGTTGCCCTAAATTAATCCAATAAAGGCGAATATTTTTTCGAAGCGCATCTCCCAGGAATGGTCCCGGTGGGCTCGCTCGAAACCTCGCTGCCTGATCCTTTCCGCCTCTTCGGGGTTGCCCAGAAGATACCGGATCTTTTTGACAAGGTCTTCAAAATCCGTATAGGACACGATTTCTTTCCCGATTTCATAAACCCGCTCCAGCTCCGGATGATGCTCGGTAAGATAGAGCCCGCCGCTCATGGGAATCTCGAAGTCTCGCCCTTTGAGGCAGTAAGCATCCGAGAAACCGATGACGCCGCCAAAGCCGAGGTTGATCCGGCTTTTTGAATAGAGACGCACCATGTCTTCCGTGGATAGCGGGCCGTTAGGCCAGCCGGCGCCGTAAGCTTCGACGTAGATGCCTGCTTCCTGAAGACGGGCGATGATCTCCGGGCGATTGCCGTAACATTGCCCCACAAAAGACACGGGGATGGTTTTTTCAAGGTCATGAGGGCGATGAAGTTCCGGGTTGGCCCCTTCGGGGAGATAAATAGGAACGGCGCCTTCGATGTAGTATTTCTTCAGGGCGTCTTCCGTGCTGGTCCAGGAAAGGCTAAACCAGCGGCAGATATCACGGTTGCCCATAGATATGCCGTTGCGGATCTTGCCGACAAAATGTTCCTTGTCGTTCAGGGCGATATTTATCATGGGAATACCCAGGCAGGATAACTGACGGACTGTTTCGGGGCTGATCAATTCGCCGGACAGATAAGAGAAAATGACGTCGGCTTTCACCTCTCCCGTATTTCTTGCTGCCCAGTCCAGCAAATCCCGATTCATGTCTTCTTTTACCGACCGATGCCATTCCTGCTCCTGCTGATGGTTGAATCGGTCGCCCCAGTCATAATGCCGGACGGGGCCGAATTTTTCCAGTGATGGCCGCAGGGACTCATTTTCCCAGTTATAGTTGTGATAGACGGCGAGGATCTGTAGAGAACCCTTTTTTTTGGGCTTCAGAAGAGGAAATTTGTCCCTGATATGACGATGGACGGCCTCTTCGTCAGGCAAGACGAGCCGGCGAGCCTCAAACTGTTGCTTGTAAAATTCCTGCTCCCGTTGCAGGCGCCGGTCATTGCGCCAGGTACGGAATTGACGCCGGTATTTTTTAAGAGGATCCATATTTGCTAATATTGCCGACGCTTAATGACTATATTGCGTATAGAGTCTCGCCCCGTTCGATTTATCCACCCGGTCGTTCATCATGTTAAAGACATGGCCGGCATCAATCACGGGGATGGAAAAGGCTGTTGCCGTATCCACGCATACGGGCAGGGCGCCGATTCCAGCCCCCACCAGGCATAGATCAGTGTTCGCCGGTATGCTCGCAAGAAGACGATCTTTCATCGAGGACCAACGGGTGGCCACATATTCAGCGGGTATCTCGGCAAAGACAATTTCAGG
>JALNVY010000049.1 GCA_023231165.1 Syntrophales bacterium
GGCGGCGAGATTGGGGAGGTGGGAGGAAAGAACAGCACCGAGGAAGAACTGGCTGCCTTTATGGAGGGCTATCAGGAAGATTTGCAGAAAATCGACGAAACCATGAAAGGGATCAGTAAAATCAGCGTGCAGACGGGAACAAGCCATGGCGGTGTGCCCATGCCGGATGGATCCGTTGCGGAGGTCAAGCTGGATTTTGACACCCTGGCGAAACTATCCGAGGCGGCGCGGGTAACTTACGGTCTCGCCGGGGCGGTCCAGCATGGGGCGTCCACTTTGCCGGAAGAGGCCTTTGATCGCTTTCCCGCCGTTGGGACTGCGGAAGTTCATTTGGCCACCGGATTTCAGAACATCATCTACGACAGTTCCCATCTTCCCGCCGACATAAAAAAGCGTATTTATGATTATCTGAACAAGGAGTGCCGCGGGGAAAAAAAAGAGAGCGATACGGAAGAGCAGTTCCTCTACAAAACCCGGAAAAAGGGCCTCGGACCATTTAAGCGAGACCTCTGGGAACTACCGCCGGACCATCTGACTGCCATGGGAACGGAACTGGAAAGCCGGTTCTCTTTCCTCTTTAAAAAACTGCATGTAGCGGATACGAAGAGGATCATGGAAACATTCGTCAAACCGGAGGATGTTCCCCTCAAGGCCCCGGCAGGCCTGAAAGAATGAACAAATGATATCTCGTATTCCGTTTCTAAATCAAAGATGAAATCAAGGCGGCAAAGCAAGAGGCGACGCAGGCGTATTTTTCATACGCCGAGGAGCCGATTGCCGATGCCAACGAAGATAGCGCTTTGATTTAGAAACGGAATCAGCGGACTTTCGCGCCCGCCTCCGGAATCCGGTCAAAGGATAACAGGGTCAGACCATCGGCCGTATCCGTGGCCAGCAGCATCCCGCGCGATTCGACACCCATGAGTTTCGTCGGTTTTAGATTGGCGACCACAACGATCATCTTGCCCACGATCTCTTCCGGTTTATAATCCTTTCCCATTCCGGCTACGATCACTCGCTCTTCGCCGATGTCGATCTTCATTTTCAGAAGCTTGCTGGACTTCGGCACCATCTCTGCCTCCAGGACCTTAGCCACCCGTAAATCGATCTTTTCAAAATCTTCATAGGAGATTTCGGGTTTGAAGGTCGGAGCTGCTTTTTCTTGTGTTTCCATCTTTTCTTCCTTTTTAACCTCAATTCTTGGGAACAAGGCCTCAATTTTCTTCAAAGGATTCCCCGGAGGCAACCTGCCCCAGTCTTGCAGAGTTGAGAAATCCTGGGTTTCCGGGTCGTCGATGCCCAGATGGGCGAGCAGTTTTTTTGCCGTATCCGGTATGAAGGGGGCAATGAAAACGGCGATACACCTCAGGGCTTCGAGAAGGTTGTAGATAACCGTCGCCAGACGATCCTTCTTTCCGGGATCCTTAGCCAGCGTCCATGGTTCGCTCTCCACGATAAACTTGTTGGCCGTACTAATAAACCCCCAGATGGCCATCAGGGCCTTATGGGGGGCCAATTCCTGAAAACAGACATCAACCTCCTCCCGGGTCCGCCGGGCGGTAGCGGTGAAGGCCAGATCCGCATCAGATGTCGCACCCGGCCGGGGGACGGCGCCGTCAAAATATTTCAGCGCCATGGCCATGACCCGGCTGATCAGGTTACCCAGATCGTTGGCCAGATCCGCATTGACCCGCTGTACGAAACTCTCCTCGCTGAAACTGGAGTCGAGGCCGAAGACCATGTCCCGCAAGAGGAAATAGCGAAAGGCGTCCAGGCCGTACTTATCTTTCAGGTCCAGGGGTTTGACTACGTTTCCCAGGCTCTTGGACATCTTGCTCTGGTCCACGTTCCAGTACCCATGAACATTAAGATGGCGGTAGGGTTCGATCCCGGCGGCCTTAAGCATGGTGGGCCAGTAGATGCCGTGGGGTTTGAGAATATCTTTGGCAATCAGGTGCTCCGCTACGGGCCAGAAGATCCGAAAGTTCTCACCATCCGGATAGCCGATACCGGTGATGTAGTTGATCAGCGCATCAAACCAGACATAGGTCACATAATTATCGTCGAAGGGCAGGGTAATGCCCCAGGTAAGGCGGGTCTTCGGACGGGAGATACAGAGATCTTCCAGTGGTTCTCTCAGAAACGCCAGGGCCTCGTTGCGGTAGCGTTCGGGACGAATGAAATCGGGATGATCTTGAATGTACTGGATAAGCCAGTCCTGGTATTTGCTCATTCGGAAGAAATAATTGCTTTCCTTCCGAAATTCAGGTTCGCACTGATGATCGGGACAGAGCCCGTCCACGAGTTCCTTCTCCATGTAAAAGCGTTCGCAGCCTACGCAATAATGTCCCTCATAGTGGCCAAAATAGATGTCCCCCGTATCGTACACCTTTTGAAGAATCGTGCGTACAACCTGCACATGGTTTTCATCGGTGGTGCGGATGAAGTAATCGTTTTTGATGCTCAGCTCCGGCCAGAGATTTCGGAATTGCGCGCTGATCCGGTCGGCGTAAGTCTTGGGATCGATGCCTGCCTGCTGGGCCGCTTCGGCGATTTTGTCGCCGTGCTCATCAGTACCGGTCAGAAAAAAGGTACGAAAACCGGACAGATGGTAGTAGCGCGCCAGTACGTCGGCGACAATGGTTGTATAAGCGTGACCAATATGGGGCGAGGCGTTGACGTAATAAATAGGTGTCGTTACGTAATAGTTTTTTTCCATAGCAACCGTCCCTTCCTTAGAGGTCCTCCATCTTGACGACCCGCTCCTCCCCGTTTTCCATTTCCACGGTGATCTCTCCCTTCAGAACACTCTGGCGAATGACCTTGGCGCGGGAGTCGTCGATTTGAATCAACTTTCCGCATTTGGGCATGTCTTTTTTCATCGCCAGATAAGAGTCGTATTCGAAGGCGAGGCAACACATCAGCCGACCGCACAGTCCCGATATTTTTTCCGGATTGAGGGACATGCTCTGTTCCTTGGCCATTTTTACGGATACCCGATCCAGATTGTGGAGCAGGGTCGCACAGCAGACTTCCCGTCCACAGATCCCCATGCCCTTGAGCATGCGGGCCTCCTGTCGGGCTCCGATTTGTCTCAGTTCAATCCTCGCTTTGAATCGCTGTACCAGATCCTTGATCAATTCCCGGAAATCAACCCGGTTCTCCGCCGTAAAATAAAAAACTACTTTACTGCGATCGAAGAGATATTCGACATCCACGATCTTCATGGGAAGCTCGCGCTGTTTGACCTTATCGGTGCAATAACGCCTGGCTTCTCTTTCCAGGAGCTGATTTTCCGCCTGTATCTGCACATCTTCATCGGTTGCCTGCCGAAGGATGGGTTTGTGAGTCTCAGCGGACAGTTCTCCCGCAGGAGCAGATATATCCGCAACAACTACGCCAAAGGCCATGCCATGATCTGTTTCAACGATGACGGGATCGCCTTTTTGCAGGGAAATGCCGGCGGTGGAAAAATTGTAAATTTTCCCTTCGCGTTTAAACTTGATTCCAACAATATCCGGGTCAGCCATGAGTATCCATAAAGACGTTGATTGAATTAGAGGCGGAGTGTAAACGTCATGGCCTCTAAAGTCAACAGCTTATTGGCATTGTACTCAAGGGCGCGGATAGACGCGGAGATGGTTTGCAGGTTGTAAAGGATATCATCGGTGGTTAAGCGGGTTATGGCCTGGATGGCATCCTGCTCGTCGCTATTTGCCGTCGTCGGATCTCCTGGAATTTCCTTCCAGACCAGGGCGTCCCGGAAACAGGACAGGAGGAGGGAGAGCTTTTCAGAGACGTCTTTTTTATCTTTTCCCAGATACCTCATCAGGGAAAGCCTTCGCAGGGGATCTCCGGAATGGTCGGCGGCGAGACGCCCCATGACGACCTTCCTGTCGGCAAGGTAATCGTCTCCCTTGAGGTGCCGCGCCCGCTGGATACTTCCCTCGGCCGCAGCGGCAATCATTCTGGCCGTCTCATGGGCAAGGGACTCTTTTTTCTCAAGATATGCGGCCACGGTCTCCTGTCGCAAGGGGCTGAACCGGAGCTGCTGGCAGCGGGAAAGAATCGTTCTGGGAAGGGTGTATGGTTTTGAGGTAATCAGGACGAGAATATTTGCCGGTGATGGTTCTTCAAGGGTCTTTAAGAGGGCATTGGCGGCAACCTGATGCATCCGGTCTGCCTCATCGATGATAAACAACCTCCGTCCCCCCTCCAACGGACGAAAGGCCATCATAAGGAGAAGATCCTTGACGGCTTGAATTTTTATAAAGGCCCCTTCTGCGGCAACGGTAATCAGGTCGGGATGATTGCCGTGGCCGGTTTTTTTACAGGACAGACATGTATGGCAGGCTTCCGCCTGTTTCCTGTCGCAGAGAATGGCTGCCGCAAAGGCCATCGCGACGGCTTTCTTGCCGATTCCCTCCCGGCCGTGAAAAAGGTAGGCGTGCGCAAGGCGTCCACCGGTGATGGCGGACTTCAAAAGGGCGATCTGTTTTTCATGGCCGTAGATATCCTGAAAGGACATAACCTTTAATCCTGTGGGGTCAGGCTTACTTATTGACATTTGGTTCAAATGTCAATAAGTAAGCCTGACCCCACTATTCTCGATATGGAAACGAACCGTCTCCTGAAGATCGGCTACGGAACCCGCGGCGTCAATGACCCGGAAGCGGTCTTTTTCCTGATGGGCAAGCAAGAGATACCCTTCGCGGATTTTTTTATGAAACGTCAGGTCTTCTTCTTCAAACCGGTCTTCCCGCGACTCCTGGTTGAGGCGGGCGATTCTCTCCCGTGCCCGGTTTAGCCCCACCTCCACCGGCAGATCGAAAAGTATGGTCAGGTCAGGCTTCAGGGAGTTTGTAACAAAGGCATTGAGAAAGCGAATCGCCTCGATATCCAGTCCCCGGGCATAACCCTGGTAGACCAATGTAGCATCGGCAAAGCGGTCGCAGAGAACCACCTTTCCCTCCTCAAGGGCGGGAAGAATGACTTCCCGCACGTGCTGCGCCCGGGCGGCAGTGAATAACAGCAGTTCCGTCTCCGGATAGAGAATAAACGGGCCGCGATTGAGGAGCATTTCTCGAAGTTTTCTTCCCAGGGTGGTGCCTCCCGGTTCCTCCGTCCGGAGGCAGGGAATTCCCCGCTTGGCGAGGTAATCTGCCGCCAGAAGAATCTGGGTGGTTTTCCCACAGCCTTCTATGCCTTCAAAGGTAACGAATAATCCCATGATAATATTTAGTTCTGGGTGATAAAATGAAGAGATACGGCTTGCAGTCTTATTTATCATTCCCGGGAATGATTGCCTCAACGGGACATTGATCCGCACAGGCCCCACAGTCGTTGCAGACCTTGGGGTCAATTACGTATTTGTCCTCGCCTTCGCTTATGGCCTCTAGCGGGCATTCGTCTTCGCAGGAACCACAAGCTATGCACTCGTCTGTAATGATATAAGCCATTTTTACTGTCTCCTTTTCTTGTAAATATTTATGCAGATATGACTTCCCGGACTTCCGGGATTTCTTTCTTCAGGAAACTTTCAATTCCATTCTTCAGCGTCATCTGGGCCATAGGGCAACCGTGACAAGCCCCGAGGAGCTTAACTTTCACGATTCCGTCATCTGTAACATCGATGAGTTGTACATCCCCGCCATCCGCCTGAAGGTTCGGCCGAATCTTGTCGATCGCTTTTTGTACCCTTTCTTTCATAATATGCTCCTGATCACTTTTGTTAATGGGGCATGGCGCCGATCATGGCATTGACTACACTCTTTCCCACATCTTTTAAATCCGGTTTCAGGAATGTATATTCCTTGACTATGTTGTGTCCCGCCTTCCAGGCTATTCTTCCCGTCGCTGCTTCGACGAGTTTCATGCTCAGACCTGCCTTGGCCACATCTTGGGACACCTTATCCTTCTGTTCTGTTGCATAATTCCAGGAATCAACCGTGACGATTAGAAATGTTTCGATCTTCAGGGAATCTCCAATCTGTCTGCTTAGGGCGGGATCAGAGTAATTCACGGTATTCAGTTTCAGGAGGTAATCCGCCACCGCTTTTTGGAGCTCTTGATCGTTCTTGAGCTGATTCTTCAAGGCATCGGATGTCAGGACCGTGGCAAACCAACGCCTGTCAATCAGATCGGTGATGATTATCTCATCGATAACGCCCCGTGCCTCCCCATAGGTTCCCACGTCGACATACAGCAGGCCGATGGTCCGGGGGTGAAAATCCTTTATATCCGGGTCTCTCTCCGCATAGCGGATAGACCCGCCACAGGCGATAATGCTCAGGATAATTGCCGTTAGGAGCCCCGCACAAAACCACGATTTTTTTTTCATGTCCATGTCCCCCTGCTGATCAAAAACCATATCCCCGTACTTAACCCGGCAATAATATAAGCAGTTTCCAGGATGCCTTCCATGACTACCCCGATAAGACCCGGTTTTCTATCATAAACCTGGAAGCAAATCCATATATAAATAACGGGGAGGAGCAGGAAAAAACTTGCCGACGTTGTCCATCCCAGAGGAAAAGCGGCGATAAGCAACAGCAGGAGCAGCAGGGACGCAAAATGGAGCAGGTCCTGGGTATGGGTCTTGCCGATAAGGACGGGAATCGTCTCCCGGCCGATAAGCTTGTCGCTTTGTATATCCAGAACGTCGGAAAGGGCTGAACGGATGAACACGATCCCGAAGATAAAGGCAAAGGACACGCCCGTGGCCGTCGTCAAGGTCAGCTCCTCGGCCAGGGGGGGAAGAACGGCGGCGATGGCAGCCCAGGCAAAGGCCATGGAGACATTTTTTGATCCCGGCAGATCCTTAACGCTTCGGAATCGCCAACCCGCCGGCGCCAGATTGGTGTTATAGAGGATGCCAAGGGTGGACATGGTCAGCAGAAAGAGAAAAGGGACCGGTCCCGAAAAAAAGCTGGTCCCCAGGGCAACAATCAGCGATAGAATAGCGGATCTGATGTAGGTTTTTTCATGCCTGCGGTAGGAGTCTTCCCGAAAAGAGCCGATGATACTTCCCGTCTGCCGATTGATGAAACGGTTCAGGGTATGCATGGCATAGACATATAAAGCAGTTATCAGGACATACAACGGCTGGATTTCAAGCTTCTGGAGGAACATGCTGGCGACGGCGAGGCAACCGGCCCCCACGGCGGAATAAAGGTCCGTTCTGACCATCCAGATCCATAATTTCAAGAGGTATTTTACCTTCGGGGCCTGTTCGGTCTGCTGGGTGGTAATGTTGTCGACGACCCGGTCGATGATCCAGTTGGGGGTGGAAGCGCCGGCGGAGACGCCAATTTTTTTAAAGGTTTTCAACTTTTCTGCAACCAGATCATTTGCTGTTTCCACATAAAAGGTCGGAGCCCCTTGCAGCTCAGATAATGCCGCCAGGCGTTGGGTATTGGCGCTGTTTTTGCCTCCGACAATAATCATGGCGTCCATTTCTTCCGCCAAGGATTTGACCTCCATTTGTCTTTTTTCAGTTGAATCGCAGATAGTATCGAAAATGACGGCGTCGGGGAAACGTTTGCGGATCTCATCGACGATATGCTGATATTCATCGACACTCTGGGTCGTTTGCGCGACGACACATACCTTATCCAGAGCGGGGAGATGCGGGACGTCTGCGGGATGGTTGATAACCAGACCTTTCCCGTAGGCATATCCCAACAGCCCGTTGACCTCGGGGTGCTGGGCGTCACCGATGATGAGGATCGTAAAATCCTGGGCCGCGTGTTTCTTGATGATGGCCTGGACGCGGCCAACCTTGGGACAGGTGGCGTCAATAATTTTCAGTCCTTTTTCCCTGAGGCTTTTTCTTTCCTGAGGGGATATGCCGTGGGCGCGAATGATAATGGCGACCCCTGCTTCTCCGGGGGGAATTTCTTCCAGATGGGCGACGGGAATAATACCCCTGCTCTTAAGCAACTCCACGGTCTGGGGGTTATGAATCAGGGGTCCGTATGTATAGATCGTTTTCCGGCCTTTGTGCTGGGCCAGTTCGAGGACCATATCCACGGCCCGCCTGACCCCCATACAGAACCCTGCTGTTTCCGCAAGCTTGATACTCATTTCAGGTTTTTCGCATAGATAAAAAATTCGCGGTTTCCCGCCGGCCCGACGAGGGAGGACTCACAGGTTCCCAGTACCTCCAGCCCCGTTTCCCGAAAAAAGGTTTTCATCTCCTCAATGACCTGCTGATGCAAGGCGGGTTCCCGGACAACGCCGTGTTTGCCAACCTGTTTTCTGCCTACCTCGAATTGGGGCTTGATCAGGGCCAGGATAAACCCGTCCTGCCTTACCAGGCGGCGGATGGACGGAATGATTAGTTTCAGGGAGATGAAAGACGCGTCCACGGTGGCCATGTCCAGGTCTTCTTCGATGCCCCGGCCATCAAAGTAACGGATATTGGTGCGCTCAATAGTAACCACCCGGGGATCCTGGCGCAGCCGCCAGGCTAATTGGCCGTAACCTACATCCAGGGCATAGACTTTATTCGCCCCTTCCTGGAGCAGGCAGTCGGTAAATCCTCCTGTTGACGCTCCTGTATCCAGGATTACAAAGTTCCTGACGCTGATTTCAAATGTCTCCAGGGCCCCTTTCAGTTTCAGACCCCCACGGCTTACATAGGGAGATATTTCTCCTTTAATACGCAGGGATACATCGGTATCTATCAGGGTTCCGGCTTTATCCACGCGCTCTTCGCCAACGAGCACCGCCCCGGCGAGGATCATGGCCCTGGCCTTTTCCCTGGTCGGCGCAAGCTGACGATCGACAAGGAGAATGTCTAAGCGGACCTTCGTCATATCATGGTCATTTTTTTACCAGCTCCCGGGCCGCGGTAAGAATTGCATCCTTATCGATGCCTGCTATATGCCTGAGCTCCTGTTGGGAGGCGTGTTCCACAAAGGCATCCGGTATGGCCAACTGCCGGATCTGGACATCGTTGATCCCTTTCCCGGCCAGGGTTTCCAGCACCGCGCTCCCAAAACCTCCCAGGAGAACGTTTTCCTCCACGATAACGAGCCTTTTCAGCTTCTTTGCCGTCTTACAGATGAGTTCCCCGTCCAGGGGTTTGACGAAGCGGGCATTGACGACCCGGGCGGAGATGCCCGCTTGCCGGAGTTCTTCCGCTGCGCTGAGGGCGGCATCGACGGTGGCGCCAATGGCGATGATGGCCAGATCCGAACCCTCGCAGAGGATTTCCCCCCTGCCGATCTCCAGGGAAACCGGCGTTTCGTCGATGGGAACGCCCCTGCCGCTGCCCCGGGGGTAACGCACGGCCACCGGACCTTTGCACTCCACTGCCGTCTTCAGCATATGCTGAAGTTCGTTTTCATCTTTCGGGGCCATGACGATCATATTCGGGATGGCACGCAGATAGGTCAGGTCAAAGACCCCATGGTGGGTAGCGCCGTCGTCGCCGACAAAGCCGCCCCGGTCTAAACAAAAAACGACATGGAGATTCTGGAGACAGACATCATGGATAATCTGGTCATAGGCCCGCTGCATGAAGGTAGAATAAATGGCCACGACGGGGATCATCCCCTCTGCGGCCAGACCGGCGGCGAAGGTGACGCCATGCTGCTCGGCAATGCCGACATCGAAAAAACGCTCCGGAAAGATCCGGGCGAACTGGTCCAGACCCGTGCCGTCGCACATCGCGGCGGTGATCGCCACAATTCTCGCATCTTGCCGGGAGAGACGAACGAGGGTCTCGCCGAACATCTTTGTATAGGTAATGGGGGCAGGGCAGGTATCGGCGCCGTCCGGCTGCCCCGTTTCGACGCAGAAAGACGAGATTCCATGAAATCGGAGGGGCTCCTCCTCGGCGTAAAGGTATCCTTTCCCCTTTTTCGTCAGGACGTGAACAAGCACCGGCCCTTCCATCTTCTTGATATTCTGAAGATTCTTGATCAGGCGGTCCAGGCGGTGCCCCTGCAGGGGGCCTACATAGGTGAATCCGAGGTCTTCAAAAAGGGCGCCGGGCAAGAAAAAGGCCTTGAGTGATTCCTCGACTTGCCGGGAAAAATTCAACATATGGCCGCCGATGGAGGGGATACTTTTCAGGAAAGTCTTAATATCCGTTCGCATCCGGGTAACTGCCTCTCCGGTCATGATCCGGGTCAAATAGGAAGACAAGGCCCCCACGTTGGGAGAGATGGACATCTCATTGTCATTGAGAATGATAATCAGATCCTCTTTGCGGTCTCCCGCCCAGTTCAGCCCCTCGAAGGCCATGCCTGCCGACATGGAACCGTCGCCAATGACCACCACGACCTTGTTGCTGCCTCCCTTGAGGCGCCGGGCCTCGGCCATCCCCGTCGCGGCAGAAATGGAGGTGCTGCTGTGACCAACATTGAAAACATCATAAATGCTCTCTTCCCTTTTCGGGAAACCGCTGATGCCCCCCTTCCGGCGCAGGGTGTGGAAAACATCCCGGCGTCCGGTGATGATCTTGTGGGCGTAAGCCTGATGTCCCACGTCCCAGATGAGCTTGTCCTGCGGGGTATTAAAGACGTAGTGAATCGCCAGGGTTAGTTCCACGGCGCCGAGAGAAGAGGCGAGATGGCCGCCGGTCCTGGAAACCGTCTCCACGATAAGTTCCCGTATTTCCTGGGCAAGGATGTTCAGAGACGGGAGATCGAGGCGCCGGATGTCTTCGGGGTCGTTGATACTATCGAGAATTCGCTTCATCTGTTTCTTTCCATTACATATTTGGCGATCCACCGCAGGGGCTCGGCCCGGTGATCGAAACCGGAAAGGTGTGCAGTAGCCCGCTCGACCAGCTCCGTCAGGCGGTTCCGGGAGGCTTCCAGTCCCATCAGGGCTGGAAAGGTCGTTTTCCCTCTGGAAATGTCGCTGCCCGTACCTTTGCCCATCAGGTCGCTGTCGCCGGTAACATTCAGGATATCATCGGCGATCTGGAAGGCAAGGCCGATATCTTGACCGTAACGGGAAAGGACTGCGGTCTGTGCCGCTGTCGCTCCGGCAAGGATAGCCCCGGAGACGACGGAAACGGTGAGCATAGCCCCCGTTTTGCGTCGGTGCGTGTCCTTGAGGGTCTCCAGGGCCACGGTTTTTCCTTCTCCCTGCAGATCCATGACCTGCCCCCCGACCATCCCGGCCGTGCCTGCCGCCCGGGCGATAAGATTGATCACCTGAAGGCGTTTCTCCGTGTTGTCGTCCCTTGTGAATTCCGGGCTGGAGAGGAGACGAAAGGCCTCGGTCAGCAGGGCGTCCCCGGCAAGGATGGCGATCCCTTCGCCAAATACCCGGTGACTCGTCGGCATTCCCCGTCGATAGTCGTCATTGTCCATCGCCGGCAGGTCATCATGGATCAGTGAGTAGGTGTGGATCATCTCCAGGGCGCAGGCGCAGAAAAGGAAATCTTGTCCGTTGCCGCCGACGGCCTCGGCGGCGGCAACACAGAGAATAGGCCGCAGCCGCTTGCCGCCGGCGAAAAGGCTATGGCGGACCGCCTGATGAATGATTTCCGGACCGTCTTCTACCCCGGGGAGGAACCACTCCAGGGCCGCATCGATAATGGCCTTACGTTCCGCGAGATAGGTTTCCAGAGTCGTCCTGTTCTCAGACTGCATCGCCTTCATTCCGCGGGAAGGGTGCCGGGGTAATGTTGCCCTGACCATCCTTGATAAGAATTTCCACCCTTCTTTCCGCCTCATCGAGTTTCCCGGTGCAGAAACGAATCAGACGGATCCCTTCCTCGAAGGCCTTCAGGGAGTCCTCGAGGGCCAGATCGCCGGATTCCATCTTTTTAACCAATTCTTCAAGTTTCTTCAGGGCTTCTTCAAATTTGTCCTTGGCCATGATTTCTTCCTTCCAAACGTCTATTTATACCACATCTTCCACCCGGGCGCGGATATTTCCCAAGGCCACCTGAATATCGATATGATCACCGGCGGCAAGGATAGCAACATTTTTCACAATGGTTCCCTCCGGGAGACGACGGGTGATACTGTAACCCCTTTGCAAAACCACCAGGGGACTGAGGTTCTGAAGGGCGATCCATTGCCGATCCATGCCATGCCGGTTTTCTTTGATGCAACTCCGCATTCCGCTAACAAGCTGCTGCTGCCGGTGCGCGACGATCATCCGGGAATTTTCGATTCTATCGCCGGGACCGGCCTGAGCGAGGCGGGTCTTCAGATAACGCAGATCCTGGCTGCGACCAGCAATGGTCCGGTTCATGGACAAGGTCAACTTGTCCAGGTGATCATCGAGGACCATGCGGAAATCGTTAAGGATGCGATCCGGCGATTTAAGACGTCCGGTTGCCTCCGCGACCCTTTCCCGGCGCCGTGCAGCCAACCGCCGCTGGACATGCAGGAGGCGCCCGTAGGAGCCATCTATTTGCCGGCATAGTTGTTCCCGGGACGGGACAACTATTTCCGCTGCTGCGGAAGGGGTCGGCGCCCGCAGGTCGGCAACGAAATCCGTGATTGTATAATCCGTTTCATGGCCGACGGCGGAGACGATGGGGATGGAGGAACGGTAAACCGCCCGGGCTACCTCTTCCGTGTTGAAGGGGTGCAGATCTTCCAGGGAACCTCCTCCCCGGGCCAGGATGATGACATCGAC
>JALNVY010000050.1 GCA_023231165.1 Syntrophales bacterium
GACCTGACGCTGGGCACCCGGATCGAGGTTGCTGTGGCGCCTGATGAATCCTCCGTCGTTTCCCAAAGCAATCAGGCGCCGGGAGACTTCTTCAACCAGCGCTGGGCGGAGCTGTCCCTGACCAGCGGAAAGTATGGAAAGCTTTCCGTGGGAAAGGGGGACACCGCTTCCAACACTACGGCGGAGGTTGACCTGTCAAAAACAGATTTGGTGCAGTACGCCAGTATTGCCGATATTTCCGGGGGGATGCTGTTCAGGGAAAAGAGCGGCGCCGGCATCCTCACTACCCTGAAGGTTTCCGATGCCTTCAAGGATCTGGATGGCCTCAGTCGCCAGTCACGGTTACGCTATGATACCCCCCGCTTTTTTGGTTTCGGCCTTGCCGGTTCAATAGTCTCGGGACAGCGCTCCGACCTTGCCCTGTTCTGGGGAACGGAAGGACACGGCTTCAAGGCGGCCGCGGCGGCGGCAGTGGCCAATCCCAGACTGGACAACACCGGTCTCCAGTATGATGGATCGTTTTCTGCCCTCCATACAAAATCGGGACTGAATCTGACCATTTCCGGTGGCTTGCAGGAACGGGACATTGGAAATAATGCCACGAACCTTTATACAAAACTGGGTTGGCTGGCGGAGTTTACCAAGATTGGAACCACCGCCTTTGGTGTCGACTACACCCTCTCTCAAAACCTGCCGTGGTCAGAAGACAAGGGATATTCGATAGGGGCATCGGTAGTGCAATCCTTCGACCGGTTTGCCACGGAGATGTATTTGCAGTATCGTATCTACTCTCTGGACAGAAAATCCGGTCCGGCCGTGGGGGATATAAATGTCGGTACTGTTGGCGCCAGGGTGAAGTTCTGATGAAATTGATTGCCGCAGGAATACTCGTAATATGGCTTTTTATCGGATGTAGCGGTTTTACCCCCTATCAGCCCCGCGATCATCGGGAAGAAGGACCGCAACAGGGGATCTTTACCGGCCCATCCGGTGAATATTCGATTGAACCGGGAAAGGCCGGACAGCCGTAGTTCAGACCGTACCCTGTTTCCCCATTTGTTTTGCCTTCAACTGGATGTCATACTCCGTATCTTCATGATTCTCTTCAAAGGCCTCGAAGGGCAGCCAGGCGGGTTTCCCCATGTAACGGATGTCAGGATGACGGACAAGCCATTCTTCCTCCGCCGGCGTTAACTTGATTTTTTCGTCCCTGTCCTATTCCGCCTATTTTCCATGGGCCTGCCGCTTTTCCTCTTCCGTGAGCGAAGCGAGGGCACTATCAAGAATGGAGACCATTTCCGGCCAGTCTTTGCGCACGCCGATCGCCAGGATGGAGCCGGGCTTGTTCAGACGCCCATGGATCTTCAGGTTTGAGATCAGCTCGTTTTCCAGGATATAAACCGCCACGGCGCGGTTGCCGGCATAGGCTTCCGCCTCGCCGCGGGCCACAGCATCGATTGCCAGCCAGGTGTCGGGATATTCCCGGATGGTGACTTGCGGATATTTTTCGGAAAAATATTTGACGCTGCCGAAGCGCTTTTCCAAGGCCAGGGTTTTCCCATAAAGATCCTTTTCGTGAGCGTAAAGATCCTTGCCTTTCGGCGCTACGATGACATGGGGAATTTCCATGTAGGGCCTGGTGAAATTCAGAAACTCCCCCCGTTCCGGATGGGGAGTCACGTCCATCAGCGCGTCGAGTGTCTTTTCCTTGACCTTGGCCATGTTTTCTTTGAACGGACCGGGAACGATCTTCAGCGCCCCTTTGAGCCGCTCATTGAGAAGCTTGATATAGGCAACGCCTAGTCCCTGGGGTCGGCCGTTTGCGTCCAGGTAATTGATCGGCGGCCAGGCATCCATGATGCCTATGGAAATGACGGGATGCTTGGCAAGGAAGGCTTTTTCCGCCTTCGTAGGTGAGAATGCATGGGGGTTGAGGGCTTGGCTCTTTGCGCTTGCCGGAAATGGCAAAGACAGAAGAGACAGGAAGAAAACAAAACTGACGATTTTAGCGACCGTCACGAATCGATTGAGAGAAATAAGCATTTTTATTCCTTTCCCCGCTTTTACAACATCGAATATTTAGTTGCTGATAAAATCATGTCCTTTCAAGTTGAAAACCTTTGTCCCGGAATAATCTCAGGCAGGCATCCACCGCATCAGCATCATAAAGCGTCCCTTTATTGTTCTCGATCTCTGCCAGTGCCGTATTTAATCCCAAGGCGGGACGATAGGGACGATGGGATGCCATAGATTCCACAACATCAGCTATGGCAAGGATACGGGCCTCCAGGAGGATTTCTTCCCCAATCAGGCCCTGGGGATAACCGGTTCCATCCATCCGCTCATGGTGCTCCCGAATCATCCTCGCAACAGGCCAGGGGAATTCAATGCCTTTCAATATATCATAACCGGACTGGGCATGGGTTTTGATAAGGCTGAATTCCAATGCCGTTAATTTTTTCGGATTACTGAGAATTTCCGCCGGAACGGATATCTTGCCGAGGTCATGGATGGCAGACGCCATCCGGATTCCATCGATCTGATCGGCGGGAAGTTTCATCTCCGTTGCCATCGCCCGGGCCAGATCAGCCACTTTTCTTTGATGGCCAGCCGTGTAAGGATCCCTTATTTCAACAATCACCGCTATGGCCTGGACGGTTGCTCCCAAAGACTTTCTCATCCGTTCGGCCATCTCTTTCCTGCCCGTGATATCCTCACCTATCCCCTCGTAATAGAGGATCTGTCCTTTTTCATCACGGACCGCTTGCATGGTAATCGATACCCAGAAGACGCTCCCATCCTTCCTGTGAAGCTGAGTTTCATGATTTATTACGGAACCTTGCTCTTCGATGATCTCCCTGAGCTTCGTATGTTCTTCGGAATTGACATAAAACTGACGGGCCACATCGGCGACATCTGTCATGAGTTCCTCGGGAGTTTTGTAGCCGAACATATTTGCCATGGCCTGATTGGCCAAGATGATTCTCCCTGTCGGTGTTGACCGGTAGATGCCTTCCTGGGCATTTTCAAAGATACTCCGGTATCTTTCCTCGGCCTGTTGAAGGTTTTCCTGGGTTCGTCTGCGTTCCGTATCGTCACGGATGCACTCGATGGCCGCAACAACCTCTCCCCCTGCATTCCGCAGCAAAGACGCCGTTGCTGACAAATGTGTTTTGCCGCCAATCAGACCGGGGGCATAGGCCTCACCGAAAAGAAGGTCACCCACCCTTTGTAAGTGAGTATGGGATTTATCCTTTGCCGGCTCTTGATGCAGAGCCATGTCAATCAGGATCGGCCTCCTTTCTCCGTAAAAGGGGAGGGCATATTCATAATCTCCCTTGCCCAGCATGTCTGTCGCCTTGACCCCGGTCATAATCTCCATGGCCCGGTTCCAGGCAATGACTTTGCCTTCGTTGTCGATGACCAGTGTGGCATCAGGAAGAAATTCGATTATGTCAGACAGGCGTTGTTCCGAAGATAGTAGCGCCTCCTCGGCTCTTTTGCGGTTGGTGATGTCCTCGGAGATGCCCAACAGGTATTCGGATTCTCCCTTCGCGTTCAGAATCGGCACCTTCTTGGTGTGTATTGTACGCTCTCCCTTGTTGCGGGTTTGCAGGGGTTCTTCCGGTATATCCAAAACATCCTTCCCACTCAAAACTGCCCGGTCTTTTTCCGTAAAGAAGTCTGCCTGATCCTTCGGGAATAAATCGTAATCGTTCATTCCCAGAAGATCCTCCCTGGAATAACCCAGAAGCTCCTCTCCCGCCCGGTTGAACCGGACGAACCGGAGGTCCTTGGCATCCTTGAGAAAGATCATATCCGGGATATTCTCGATGATGGAGTCCAAGAGCGTATTTGTCCGGAGTAGAGCGTTTTCCGCCTGCTTGCGCTCAGTTATGTCAATGCCGACCCCCACGAAAATATCAATATCCCCCCCTTTCTGGATCACGGGTCGGCCATGCCATTCCACTAAGTAGGTCCGGCCTGATCTGCTGATAATCCGGTTTTCGTTGATATTCGCCTTTCTCTCCCGGACAATTTTCTGAAAGACCTCGACGAGCTTCATGCGGTCTTCTTCCGGCACAAAAGTTGTCAGGTAATCGACCCCCTTGATCTCCTCTGTGGTATATTCGAGGGCGTCCAATAAAGACTGGTTCATCATCAGGGTTTTCCCGTCAAAACCAATTGCCACGATGAATGCCGGAGAAGTGTCGAGAAGCAACTGACTGAATATTTTCTCCTTGCGGAATTTTTCTTCACTTTTCAGCAAAGCCTTCTCCGCCTGCTGTCGTTTGATTCTCGAATCAGACTCTATCAGCCCTCGTTTAATAGCAGGAACGAGTCGGGATAGGTTGTCTTTCATTATATAATCATAGGCGCCGATCCGCATGCACTCCACCGCCATTTCCTCGCCAATGGCGCCGGAAACTATGATCAGAGGAAGGTCGATACCTATTTCCTTCAACAGGGCAATGGCGGCCAGCCCGCTGAATTTCGGCATCGTGTAGTCGCACAAAATAATGTCCCAGCTCTTCTCCCGGAGGGCGGTGCGCATGGCCTCGGCCGTCTCCACTCGCTCATATTCCGGCTCGTAACCACACTTCTTGAGTTCACGGATCGTCAACAGGGCGTCGTCTTCCGAATCCTCAACTATGAGAATACGTAACGGCTTGTTCATCTTTTTTCCCCTACTTTCCTATTGGAGGCGGTTCATTCCATATAAGCCAGTAAAGTCCAAGTTGCTTGATGGCCTCCACGAACTGGCTAAACTCGACAGGTTTGCGGATATAACTGTTGGCACCCAGGCTGTACCCGTTGATCACGTCCTTTTCTTCCGACGATGAGGTCAGGATGACCACCGGAAGCAGTCTTGTGCGCTCATCCTGGCGAATCTTTTTCAAGACTTCCATGCCGTCTATTTTGGGCAGTTTCAGATCCAGCAGGGTGACGATGGGCAGATCCTTTATATCCCGCCCGGCATGCACCCCCGTGCCAAACAGGAAATCCAGGGCTTCCACACCATCTTTCGCAATAATCACCCTGTTCAGGATATTGTTCTTCCTGAAGGCCCGTAAGGTTAACTCCACATCATCAGGATTGTCCTCCACCAGCAGGATTATTTTCTCTGTCATGGTTTTCTCCCTAAAAGTGAATTGTTTATTGGGAGTATCTCACTTTAAAGGGGCAGAGTAAAGTATAATGTCGCCCCTTTCCCGACCTCTCCTTCCGCCCAGACGTGACCACCGTGGCGGTTTATTACCAGGCGGACCGTCGCCAGGCCGATCCCTGTCCCGGCGAATTCCTCCGTGGTATGAAGGCGCTGAAAGGCGCCGAACAGCTTGTCCACATAGGTCATGTCAAAGCCCACACCGTTATCCCGGATAAAATAGAGGGTTTCTCCATCCTTGACTGTAGCTCCAATCCCCGGTTAGGCATCGCTAATCTCTGTAAACCGTCCGGTGTGAAAACACATGCCAGATGGTATGGGGCGCTGAGAGTTAGCTGTCTCCGGTTATCCGCTCTTTCTCATAATTTTATCGATTGCTTCTTCGAGCAACATCAGTCCTTCTTCCATCTCTTCCTGCTTGATATTCAGGGCAGGGAATATCCTGATCATGTTTCCTTGAGTTTGCCTGACAAACAGGTATTTAGCGAGACATTCGTCGGCAACATCACTGGCGATTTTCTCATCGCTGAACTCTATCGCCAGAAGCAGCCCTCTGCCTCGGACATCACTTATCATCTCTGGATATGTCCGCATCCACTTATGCATACGATCAAGGGCAAACACGCCTGTTTTTAAAATATCGGCAGAGACATTGTGGTCAAGCAAATACTTAATAACAGCATAAGCCACGGCACAACCGAGCGGATTACCACAGTAGGTGCCGCCGTGATCACCGGGCTCAAGCTTCGCGGCAACGGCCTCCGATATTGCAAAGGCGCCGAATGGGAAACCTCCTGCTATTCCTTTTGCCATGGTCATAAAGTCTGCTTCAATATTCAAAGGGCCAATCGCAAACATCGGGCCGGTTCGGCAAAACCCTGTCTGTATTTCATCTATGATGAGCAGACTGCCGTTTGCCTTGCACAGCCTGCTAACCTCTTTAAGATAACCGTCGGCAGGAATTATTACGCCACCTTCGCCTTGAATCGGCTCTAAAATCAGCGCTGCCACATTATTGTTAAAGGTCCTTTTCAAGACCTCCAGATCATTATAGGGGACAAACCGATAGTTGGGCATCAACGGGTTGTATTTCTCCCTGTGCTTGGTCTGACCTGTGGCTGATGTTGTGCTGATTGTCCGACCATGGAAGCTCTGGTCCATGGCGATCACGTCCAGCCTGCCTGTTGCTTTGCGCGCCAGCTTAATAGCGGCATCGTTCGCTTCCGCCCCGCTGTTGGAGAAAAATACCCGGGTCAGAGGTGGGGGGAGGATTCCGCTCATCAACGACAGAAGACGGGCACGTACCGAAGAGTAAGTCAGCCCCGAATTTGGATTCTGGATGATTTTCTTGCTCTGTTCCAGGAGCGAATCGGTGATCACCGGATGGGCGTGACCAAGGCATGTGACTCCCCAGCCTGAAGTGAAGTCTATAAACCTGTTTCCTTCTTCATCCCAGACATGGACGCCTGCACCCCGCTCAATCGAGACAGGTATCTTTCTAAAAAATGGTGGTGTGTATTTGTCTTCTACATGAATTGTCCTTGAGGTTGTCATTATCCCATCTCCTTATTGAAGAAAAATTCTTTAATCCCGTGGATATTGGAATGACGGAGATAGAAATATATTTCCACGACGAATATGATATTACCACGTCTCCGACCCTGGGGAAGGAGCATGTTGAGCCGCCGTGCAGTTATATAGTGGGCGGCGGCTCAACAGCTCATCGATTATGCTACCGGTTCAGCAGACCGAACTGATGTAAAGCCTGACGTAGCGTCTCGCGGTTTTCTGGCTTCAGGGGGACCAAGGGCAGTCGCACCTTTCCTGCAGGCAACCCCATCATGGCCATGGCCTCCTTGACGGGAACCGGATTCGTTTCGATAAACAGCATCTGCACTAATGGCAGCGTTTTAAAATGAATCTTCCGTGATGCATTAATTTCTCCCGCAAGATAGAGATGGACCATTTCACGGTATTGCTTTCCGACAATATGAGACACGGCCAATATCCCGCCGTCACCTCCTAAAGCCATCATTGGAAACGTCAGTGCGTCTTCTCCGCAAAGGACAAAACTTCTTTGCCCTATCACGGGTGGCCCGGATGATCTCCATGGTGACCATCAAATTACCACACGCATCCTTCATGCCTATAATATAGTCTATCTTGGAAAGGGCAATCATGGTTTCGGACTCAATGAGCCGTCCCGTTCGCGAGGGGATATTATAGATGAACAGTGGCAGCTTTGTTGCCTCGGCAATCGTTTCGAAATGTTTCAACAGACCACCTTGTGTAGGTCTGTTATAATAGGGGCATACTTGCAGACTTGCCGATACGCCCATATCCGCAGCATGCTTTGTCATCTCGATAGCCTCTTTGGTACTGTTAGAGCCTGTTCCAGCCATCACTGGCACTCTGCCCCCGACTTCGTCGATCACGATTTTAATGACCTTGGCATGCTCGTCATGATCCAATGTCGGGGATTCCCCGGTCGTCCCACAGGGGACAATGCCATCACATTTCACATCTTCTATGTAGTAATTGACAAGTTGGCGAAGCCCAGCCTCGTCTATGGAATAGTCGTCTCTAAAAGGCGTTATGATGGGCACATGACATCCGGCCCAAGATTGTGTTTTCATAGGTACTCCTTTATATTTCAATTAGATGCATAGTTGTTAATTCCAACAAATATCCTATCAAAGCAAAAAAAAAGCCACGGGGCTTACCCGTGGCTTTGAAGGAAACTTTATGTCGGTTATCGCAAAATGAACATCCTCAAAGCCATGGGTAGCCCCAAACGCTTTATCCCCTGTTTTTTACCAACAGTCTTTTTAATATCTATAAGGACGTTCATCAACTTTCCCTTTTGCATCTTTGCTTGGTGAAGATAAAAACACACGGTTCGCTTCATGTCAATACTTTATTGATGACGTTTTTTTGAGTCGAGTAGCCTTGTCGCTTTTTTCATAGACAACTGATGATTTATGGCATGGAGCACTTCTGTTCAATGATTTCAGGTTTGCTCGTGCATCCCAGGAAAAGGACCGGGATAACTGTGAAGAGACAGAGTTGACTACATGATAAGTTTATCATAAAGTCCTTTTGATGCCCGCCTGACAAGAGGAATCACTTTATCAGTGTTATGTCATTAGTTTTTTACTTGAATTCTGACTCGTGAAACACAATCGCTTGGAAGGTCTTGAATTCCGCTCCTGTTCGCCAGCTCCCCTTGGCAAGTCCCGCTTTCAGGCAAAGCTGATCGAGCATCTCTTCCCGGCTCCAGCCCTGTTCGGTGGCCACTTGGGGAAGAAAGACAGCTCCGGCCCGGTCTTTCTGGAGGAGGACGCCGTCCCGGCCGATAACGATATCTTCCACCCGGGAAACAGGTTTCATAGGAGTCAGGACGGACAATTCGATTTCAATATCCCTCAGCTCGGCAATGGTTACGGGACGAAAACGATTGTCGTTGAGGGCGGATTGGATGGCCATTGCCCCCACAAGCTGGCCGAGGGGGGTCTCGGGGATGAGACGCCCGATGCAACCTCTCAGATTTCCGTTTTTTTTCAGGGTGACAAAGACGCCGCGTAATTCCTGCACTGCCTGAGAAAACCCCCTGGCCAGGGGGACGGTCTCTGTCGTTAGGTAGCGGGTGATCGTCTTTCGTGCCAGGACGAGGAGGGCTTTTTTATCTGCCGGCTGTAGCTCGTTCGTCGCGCCGGAAGCCGGTTTTACTGCCGCCGGTTGGGGTGCGTCAACGGTTAACGCCACCGCTCCATAACCTACGACCCGGGAACGGTCTCCGATGGCGATATCTCCGGAGTTGGCGTAACTGACGACCTTTCCCCCCTTGGCCCCCATGACCTTGGCCGCAGCCATAGCCGTGAGAATGGGACCTTCTCCGCAGGCCCCGGTATGGAGATTCGCAACCCCCTTGTTCATCTGGGCCTGGATGGTTTCCTGGACCCGTTGCAGATCAAGGGTTGCAATGGCGGCCAGGATCGGCAGATCCACAGTGACGGCGTCGGCATGGGAAGGATAATGGGAGAGATCGGAGCTGGCAACAATCAAGGCGTTTTTCCCTTTCAGAACTTTGCCCAAATCCTGGCCGAAACGTTCGCAGAGGCGGGCGTCGGGGGTGCCGATGATCACGGGGACGATCTTTGCCTTGGGGAAAACTACCTGGATGAAGGGGACCTGGACTTCTACGGAATGTTCGTTCTGGTGGGGGGAGGAAGTAAGGACGCAGTCCGGGGATGCTGATTTCAGGGCCTCCACGATTGTCTTGTCTACCCGGGCGATCCCCAAGGGGGTTGCGAAACCATCGCCGGGGTAAAGGGCGATCTTGTTTAAATGCGGGGAAGTATGATTCGTACCCAGAATTACCACGGTATCATAGCTATGCCCGCGGGCCTGATTATATCCGTCGGCGGCAATCTGCCCCGAGTAAATGTAGCCGGCGTGAGGCAGGATGAGGGCCAGGGGCTTGGGTGCCGTTACCGGTTCCGCATCCTCAAGGAAACCGGTTATAGCCGCCTTGAGAATATCAGGCGATTCCGAATAAAACTTTCCGGCGACAACGGAGGGACGAACAGTATCCATTTCCGGCTCCTTTCTGGCTTGAATAACCACGGCAAACGTCAGTAAAAGAATAAGGACCAAAACGATGAGAATATAGCGTCTCTTCATGACTTGCTCCTCTATGTCCAAACGCCGGCGATCTTCCAACGGCAGAAGGTGCAACGACCGTCTTTGAGATGCATCTCCTCAAGGAAGAAGCCCATGCGCTTAATTACCACTTTTTTGCAGTTCGGGCAATAGGTGTGATTGCCTGGATGGTTGGGGACGTTGCCGACATAGGCATAATTAATGCCCTTGGACATGGCCATCTCTCTGGCCCGCTCCAGCGAGGCCACCGGTGTCGGAGGAAGATTCAGGAGCTGATAATCGGGATGAAAGCGGGTGAAGTGAACCGGCACATCGGGACCTATCTCGGCAAGAATCCATGCGATCAATCCCTTTAGCATCTCCCCGGAATCATTAAGAGTCGGGACCACGAGATTGACAATTTCCAGGTGCACCTTTCTCTTGCTTATCTCTTTGATGGTATTGAGAACGGGCTTTAGTTCCGCCCCGCAGACATTCCGGTAAAAGCTCTCGCTGAAGCCCTTGAGATCTATTTTAACGGCATCGAGGACCTGACACATCTCCAGCAGGGGTGCCTTGTTCATGAAGCCGCAACTGATGATTACCGTGCGAAGGCCCTGCTTTTTTGCATCTCTGGCGATATCGATAAGATACTCGGCGAATACGGTCGGTTCGTTGTAGGTAAAGGCGATGACCGGGGCCTTCCGGGCGTAGGCCGACCTGACAATTAGGGAGGGAGGGGTGTAGGAGGTCTTGAGATCTTCGGGCCAGGCCTGGGAGATTTCCCAGTTCTGGCAGAATTTGCAGCTCAGGGGGCACCCGGCGGTGGCCAGGGAAAATGCCGCCGCTCCGGGAAGGAAATGATAAAAAGGTTTCTTTTCGATGGGATCGACATGAATGGAGACCGGACGTCCATAGACAAGACTCCGTAGTTCACCTCTGACATTGATACGGGTGCGGCACCGGCCCCGCTGACCATCTCTGATAACACAGTTCTGGGCGCAGAGGAGGCACTTGACAAGGTTTTCCTCATGACGATGGGCTTGACCTTTTGCGGTGATCGCCGTGGTGTGGCAGCTTTGGCAGCCCTTGCCGGCCAGGGGAACGGAGGTCCAGAATCTGGCCCGGGGGGCCTGACGGATCAGTTCATCCCTGGAATCGGCAGCCAGGGCCGAGATTAGGGAGGGAGGGATGAGCTGGGCAAAGCCGGCCAGGGCAGCAATCTTCGAGATGTTTGTCAGGAGGTTTCGTCTCGTCAACATGGCTCATATTCTACTTCGCCCCCTATGTCCCGTCAATAATAAATTACCCTATCTGCCCGCACCAATCTCTCGCAGGATAAATCAATACTAATGAATTATAAATGCGCAGAATATTATGCTATCTATTTTTCATGTTCACCAGGACATGTAGGAATGAGAGGCCATGGCCGAATAGTCGTTGAGGATGCTCCGGCGCCTCTGCCTTCCTTCTTCTTTTTCTTTACATTCGACACATAGAGAACTGGTCGGCTTCGCCCATAACCGCTTGTCGGAAATAGTGCTTCCGCAGTTCTGGCAGATACCGAATTCTCCTTGGTCTATTCGAGTAAGGGCCTCCTCTATTTCCCTAATCAGTTCCCGTTCCCGGCCACGGATAATGAGATCGACGCCTCTCCCCAAATCTGCGGTGGCACGGTCTAAAGGATCGGGAAACAGCTTTTCGTCTGTTTTCATTTCTGCGGAGGTCTTTCCTGCCGACAAATGCAGGTCATGAAGGTTATTGATGAGCAGAGACTTTAGGTAATGGACATTATTAGTATTCATTTGTCATAACTCCTTTCAAGTGTTCCTCGTTTTAATTGCCCATAGTCAATTTTAGACGACATGCCCCAACCACAACCTACCTAGATCATAATAGCGCTATATTTGTAACATAAGATTTGTTTCAGACAATGATGATTAATAAAACGTTTATTGGTAGCCAAATACTACCATTTGTTTTTGGATATGAAGATTCCTTGTTTCGAATCAACTTATTTTAGACCTAGCTATTTTGACTGCGGACTGAAATGAACAAGACAAGAGAGCAGGCAACGACTATGAGAAGGGCGGCTCAATTTCCCAATCACCATGCTTCCGCACTGCCCACTCTTGCGCTTTTAGCGGACCATTTGTGTTGCTTATAGAATGACAGTAAGCTCTTTTTTTGCTGAATGTGGTGGTAAAGGCCCATTTCTTTAAGGAGAGAATCGACATGCCTAACCTCTCGCGATAGGTTTAACCCACCGATTAGCATACAGTTAAATCTTATTGTTTTGGCCCTGCCTATGTTTTATGTTTTTCCTATAAGGATGATGGGAAGTAATGATAAATAAGAGTTGTCCACATCTTCCATAGATAAGAGCATTTTCGCCCAGCTCACCTGGTATGTTTAGGCTAAAGGGGTGAGGATTCGATTTCTGCCATAATCGGTAACGGGTTAATGGAAAATACTACAGATGATTGAATATTATGGATCTTGAACCACTCTGTGCAAAGGGGCAATCATCGCTTAAAGATATTTTATACGGAAATGAGGGAGAAAAGACATGAAATGTAATATTGGTAAGGCGGATAGGATCTTCAGATATTCGCTTGGTATGGTTATCATTCTTGCCGGCGTCTATTTCAACAGATGGTGGGGTGCAGTCGGTTTGCTTCCCATCTTGACAGCGACCATTCGCTGGTGCCCTGCATATGTACCGTTTGGATTTTCCACATGCCGTGAAAAAAAGAAGTAAAATAACAGCCGTC
>JALNVY010000051.1 GCA_023231165.1 Syntrophales bacterium
ATCTTTTTTTGTTTCCCTGCTAACACAGTTCGGGGCTTATAGTCCCTTCCTGTTTCTAATTGCTTTTTACGGTTTGTATAAGGGCTGGAAATCTACTGATGACCGCATCCGCCTCTCGGTGCTGTTTGGTGTTGTCATTTTGTTATTCTTTTTTTATTCCTCTCTGTATGAACGGACTCTGCCTCATTGGCCGAGTCTTTTTTATCTCCTCTTCATCCCCATCGGCGGTTATTATCTCCTCTCTGCAGGGAGCAGTAAAAAAAGAAAATACTTCTATTTCTCAGTAGGTTTCAGCTTAACCATCACCCTGTTTCTCTATGCTGCACTCCCTGCCAAGTGGTTCACCTTTCCTGACTATAAATCTCCCTTTCGGGATATTGTCGGTTTTGAAACGATTGCAAGGGAAGGGGATGCCATTCTGCGCCAGGGGCCGGCCGCCAAGGCAGCAGCTCCAGGAGCTACCGTTGTTCCCGCCCCGTCTATTGGCGCTGCCGGGGATGCTTCCAGCCCTGCCGGATCCCGCGCCGGGGTTGCGCCCACTCCGCACCGCCGGGCCCTGGCCGTGACCAACTGGACGATGGGTAGCCGGATGCTTTATTACATCCTTCCTTATCGTCACGAGGTATTCATCATGGACGACCGCAAGGACCAGTTCGATGTCTGGCAGCGGACAGAGCCGAAGGGATATGATCTGCTCTTTGTAAACACCAATTTTCATCAAGTTAATGTTCAGCAAACCTATCGGTGTGACTCCTCGGAGCCGGCAAAAAAAATGGATATCGTTCTGAACGGAGGCAAGGTCGATACGATTGAATATGTCTGGTGCCGGAATTTTCAGGGGTCGAAATGAATGGGTAGGAAGGGTATGGGGTTATTGCTCAGAGTATATTTTTGGTATAGCTTATGATTGCAAGAGATCCGAAAAATCGCACTGATTTCTCAAATGAAAAGATCTTGATATTCACACTGTTTATCTGTGCAGCGATTGCCGGCAGCTATTTTTTCATCGATCTGCCTGTAGCCATAGCCAGTAGATCTCTCGATACGCAAATCGTAAGCGTCTTCCAGGTCATCACCCGCCTGGGGAATGCGGCCTGGTATCTTGTGCCCGCGGCTCTCCTTTTTTTACTGTTTCATTATGCCTGGAAGAGAGAGAAATGGGCGCGCTGGTGTCTATTTGTCTTTTCCACCGTCGCTATCTCCGGTCTCACAGCCGACCTTTTCAAATGGCTTGCCGGTCGCTGGCGTCCCAAGGCATATGTCCAGGATCAGCTCTATGGCTTCGATTTTTTTGGGATGGGATATGAGGCGACTTCCTTTCCCTCTGGTCATGCGACCACCATCTGGGCTTTTTGCATGGCCATGACGGTGCTGTTTCCCCATTACCGCCTCGTCTGGTACGCCCTGGCAATCCTGGTGAGCATCAGCCGGATTATCGTGGGCGCCCATTATCTGAGCGATGTTCTCGCGGGAGCCTATGTAGCCGTGATAACGGTGCTATTGCTAATGCTTGTTCCTTTTTTCCGTCTGGAAAGAAAACCCGCTTAAAGAGATTCATAAAAAAGCAGGCGATCAAAATGATTTCGTATAGAGGAGAAATTAGTGAATACCAATATCTTTGACCGGCGATTATGGAAACGGTTCTGGGAAATCGCCAGGATCTACTGGTTTTCCGAAGAAAAATGGCAGGCCAGGGGCGTCCTTGCCCTGCTGCTCATATTGCTTTTCGGTTTTACCGCCCTGAACGTGATCCTGAATTTTGTGGGCCGGGATTTCATGACGGCCCTCGCGGAAAAGAACCTACCCGAATTCAACAAAGCCCTGCTATTGTATCTGGGCGCCTTTGTCGTGGCCACCCCGGTAAGTGTCTTTTATTCCTTTATCAGAAAAAAACTGGGGATCAACTGGCGGCTGTGGCTGACCAGCCATTTTCTGGGGAAATATTTTGATAACCGGGCCTACTACCATATCAACGACGACAAGAGCATCGATAACCCCGATCAGCGTATTTCCCAGGATATTTCGTCCTTTACGGTCACCAGCCTGGCTTTTCTTTCCATCCTCTTTTTTTCCCTTATCCAGCTTATTTCCTTTGTCGGGATTCTCTGGAGCATTTCTATGACCCTGGTCCTGGTGCTGGTGGCCTATGCTGCCATCGGCACGGTCGTAACCATGTTCTTCGGCAAGCGCCTGATCAACCTGAATTTCCAGCAATTGCGGCGGGAAGCGGATTTCCGTTACGGCCTGATCCACGTTCGGGATAACGTCGAATCCATTGCCTTTTACCGGGGTGAAAATCGGGAGAAAAATCAGGTCAAGGCGCGGCTGCAGGATGCCATCGGCAATCTCCGAATGCTCATCGGCTGGGAACGGAACCTGGAATTCTTTACCAAGGGCTATGAATATCTCATCCTCGTCCTGCCCATCGTGGTAATGGCCCCTCTGTACTTTTCCGGCCAGATCAAATTCGGCGTCGTTACCCAGGCGGAGGGGGCCTTTGTGCAAGTGCTGGGGGCGCTATCCATTATCGTCTCCCAATTTGAGCAGCTCAGTAACTTTGCCGCCGGGATTACCCGTCTGGAGACCTTTGCCACAGCCCTGGATCAGCCGGCGGCAAAAGCGACCGCTGCGACCCCCGTCATCGAGTCCCGGGAAGAATCCCGTCTGGCCCTGGAGCATGTCACCCTGCAAACCCCCAATTACCAGCAGACGCTTCTTCGGGATGCGACGGCGGAGATTCCTCCGGGAAAGGGATTGCTCATCTCCGGGGCCAGCGGCACCGGGAAAAGCTCGGTGCTGCGGGCTGTCGCCGGGCTCTGGAACGCCGGGGAAGGGCATATTTCCCGCCCGCCGCTGCAAGAGATGCTCTTTCTGCCCCAGCGCCCCTACATGGTTCTGGGGTCTTTACGGGAGCAACTCCTCTATCCAAATCTGGAACAGGAGGCGACGGACGACGAATTGCGGGAAGTTCTGGAAAAGGTCAATCTGGCGGATCTGCCGGAGCGGGTCGGTGGCTTTGACGCCGAGCTGGACTGGGGCCATCTGCTGTCCCTCGGGGAACAGCAGCGTCTGGCCTTTGCGCGATTGCTCTTGACCCGGCCCCATTACGCTGTTCTCGACGAGGCGACGAGCGCTCTCGATGTGACCAATGAGGCCCAGCTCTACGGGCAGCTCCAGGGATCAGGAACGACCTACGTCAGCGTCGGCCACCGGCCAAGCCTGCTTGCCTACCACGACAAGGTCCTGGAACTGCGGGGAGGGGGTGACTGGCGGCTCGTGCCCACGGCGGAATTCCATTCCGCTTTATCACATTAGGCGGAGAGTAACGCCATATGTGCCATACAATTATGTCATGCCGGACCCTTTATCGGGGTACGGAACTTGGCATTTTACAGCCGTGTATACCAGACTCGCAAAAAGACTTCCTTAGAAGAAGACTTTTTGCGAGTCTGTCAGCTTTGCTCAAAGTCACTCTTTTGCAACTCCCGCTCCCTGGTGACGCAATAAACGCCGCGACCCTCAAGCGCCGGGGTAAAGCAGAGATTGTCCGATATGCAGGCCGCGGGGCGGCGGTCGCCTTCCTGCCAGCGCCGGATCAGCTCCGGTTCCCGGATGAAAGGGCGGCTCATGGAGATGTAGTCAGCCGTACCATCGGTGGCGAGGAGGTCAGCGACCTCAAAAGACCGGTTGCCTCCGACGAGAATAAGGGGCAGATTAACGGCATCCCGTACTATGCGCGCCTCCGCCCGGAAATAGGCTTCCCTTTCCGGGGCGCTGATCCGCGTCCGGCTGGGCGAGAGCTTGCCGCTGACGATCGTCCCGCCGCTCAGTTCCACGGCATCCACTCCTGCCGCTGCTAACATTCTGACCGTTGTGGCTGCGTCTTCAGTGGTCAACCCATTCTCGATAAAATCCTGGCCGTTAATTTTGATTAGAATGGGGAAGTGTCTCCCCACGGCTTCCCGGATGGTGTGACATATATCCCGATGAATCCGGATGCGATTGCTAATATCTCCTCCATAGCCATCGTGCCGTTTATTGAAGGCCGGAGAGAGGAACTGGCTCAGGAGATAGCCGTGGGCGGCGTGGATCTGCAGGCCGTCAAAGCCGGCCGCTTTGGCCCGACCGGCTGCTTCTGCATAGGCCGTGACGATGGCCTTAATATCCTTGCCTTCCATTTCTTTTTGCGGAGAAGGATCCGAACTCTCAGCCTTGGAAACAACCAGTCGGGGCATTCCGCTGAGCGCCGCTGCGGCAAAGGTGCCGGCATGGGCAAGCTGCACGGCGATTCTGCCCCCGGCGGCATGCACCAAGTCCGTCATTTTCCGCAGCCCGTCGATGCGATCGTCTTTGTCGATGGCAAGCTGCCAGGGGGTGGCCCGGCCCTCAGGACTGACAAATGAGTGGCTCGTGATGATCAGCCCGACACCGCCGGCGGCCAAGGCAGTCATGGTTTCCAGCAGCTTCGCTGTTGGATTGCCATCCTGATCCGCCATGCCTTCCCAGGTAGCCGAACGGACAAAGCGATTCTTCAACTCCAGATTGTTGATGGCGCTATTTGCAAATAATTTGCTCATTTTTCTTCACTCAACATGTATCCCCCTTCAAGGGGGAGATTAAGAGGGGGATGGGGTTATATGAAGATGTGTAATCATCCCTCACTAACGGTGACTTTCTCCATCCTGTCTCCCTTGGCGATGGCATTTACCACATCCTGCCCCTTCACTACCTTGCCGAAGACGGTATGATGACCGTCCAGATGTGGTTGCGGCGAATGGGTGATGAAAAAGTGGCTGCCATTGGTCCCCGGTCCGGCGTTGGCCATGGAAATAGCCCCGGTCTCGTGTTTCAGGGGATTTCCCCGGAACTCATCCTCAAACTGATAACCGGGACCGCCGCTTCCTGTTCCCGTCGGGTCTCCGCCCTGGATGACGAAGTCATTGATCACCCGGTGGAAAGTTACGCCATCATAGTAACCTTCCCGAATCAGGAAAACGAAGTTATTAACGGTTTTCGGTGCGTATTGTGGATAAAGCTCCAGTTCGATTTCCCCCTGGCTGGTCTCCATCGTCACGTTATAGGCCTTCCCGGGATCGATCTGCATCTCCGGGGCGTTATTCCATTTTTTTGCTGCCATAAACAATTCCTCTCCTTATCTTTCTTAAAATTATAATTCCGGCGCTGCCGGCGGGACCAGACAGATCATAATCAATCTCCCCTGTCCCGTATTTCTTATCTGGTGTTCCGTTCCGGGGGGGACAAATATCGCGCAACCGGCCTTGACAGGAGTCCATGTCCCCTGAGATAACACCTCCCCCTGTCCGGCATGGAAAAATATCTCATGTTCCCAGGGATGGGCGTGTTTCGGTGAAAATCCTCCCGGTGAAAATTCAAAGAGCCGCATGCAGAAATGGTCGGCCCCGTCGGCCTTGCCGATAAGAACCCGGCCGGAGATAGCTTTCGCGGCTTCATTGTCGAAATGCTTTGCCTCAATGTCCTCATAATGAATGATCTTCATAGCGTCCTCCTTATCCTTTTTCTTGGGTGTCTAATGACATAAAAATTCAGGGAAAGCAAGGGCGGCGCCATGGAAATGCGTCATCCATTCAAAGCTTTCCAGATGCAAACTCCCCGATTTCAGGAAGTGAGACCCCGGGCTTTTCCCACGCGACAAGGGCCAGGAAAGCCTCATGGGCATTATGAGCTGTTTGCAGGGCTTGCCGAAGATGCCTGTTTTGGAGATGGCGCGCAGCTAGGGCAAGGAGCTGTATTTGAACCTCCGGTTTTTCCAGGGGAGTCAAGCTCAAAAAGATAAACTCCATAGGCTTTTCCGTTTCCGTATCCGTGACCCCCATTTTTGTCAAGCCCAGTGCGACCAGCGGCTCTTTCAGCCCTTCAATCCTGGCATGGGGAAATGCCACCCCTTCATTGAAAAAGGTTGAGCCCTCCTCTTCCCTTTTCCGGACAGCATGTAATAAATCCGCTATGTTGCATAGTTGATCATCCCCGCAAGCGATGACGACAAGGGCTTCCAATACCTCTTCTCTGCTGATGGGAGATTCCCATATTTTTATCCTGCCTTCGCTTAAAAGGGATCCCAATGGCAAGGCTTTCACGGCGGTTGCCGGCTTTTGAGCCTGGATCGGGGCATTAGCCCTGATTTCTTTCTCCAAAGGGGAGGAGACCTTAGGAATGGCAGGCTCACGGGAGTGGGTATCCAGAACGACGATCGTTACACCCCGGATCTCTTCCATCAGACGCTCAGGAATACTCTTTTTGCCCCTGATCCTCTTCCAGAAGGGGATAGGGGCAGGCGATCCCAGTACGATATGGCCGATGAGATATTCCCTGGCAAAACGGATGATTGTATCGGCGATATCGTCGCCTTTATACGTAAAGACCATGGCGCCCAGTTCCTTTGCCAGGGTCAGGGTGCTCGAAATAATGCGCTGGGTATGGCTGTCAACAACCGTTGCCTCTTCCGACGGTGTTTGGACGTATATGGCAAACCAGTTTCTGTTGAGTTTACCCGCCAGCCGTGAGGCGTAGCGAAGGAGCATGTCGCTGTTGGGTCCCCGTGAACTCAGACAAACCATGATCTGATCGGGCACGACAGACCCGTCCTCGGGGAGTGTCTCCTGGCGCTTCTGATCGATCTGGGACGCCATCTCCCTAAGGGTCAGTTCGCGCAGATTCTCGAGATTAGGAGCCTTGAAAAAATTTTCCAAGGCTGTCCCGATTCGTTCCTCCGGGTAAACCTTTCCCTCAAGGAGACGCTCCTGAAGATCTTCCGGGGTTACGTCCACATTGACAATCTGATCCGCTTCGGCAAGGACGCTGTCGGGCAGGCGCTCCCGCACCTTGACCCCTACTGCCTTTTCCACGGTATCATAGAGGCTTTCCAAGTGCTGGACGTTCAAGGTCGTGATGACATGAATGCCTGCGGCAAGAATATCCTGGACGTCCTCGTATCGTTTTACGTTTTTTGTTCCCGGCACATTGGTATGGGCAAGTTCATCAATGAGTGCAACCTGGGGCTTGCGGCGAAGGACGGCTTCCAGATCAATCTCTTCGGTAATGATACCGCGATACTGCCGGCGTTCGCGGGGAATAACCTCCAGGCCTTCAATAAGTTTCGCCGTATCGGCACGGCCATGTGTTTCCACCAGCGCGATGGCGACATCGATGCCGTCCTCCTTGAGCCGATGTCCTTCCTGGAGCATCTGGTAGGTTTTACCGACACCCGCCGCGTAACCAAGATAAACCTTCAACCGCCCTCGTTTAGCACGGTTGATCATTCTCAGGAAGGCATCGGCCCGGTCATTTATCATAGATAGTCACCGTCCGTAATCAAGATCGAGATTCAAATTGAGAACGTTTACTCTTGGTTCGCCGAATATGCCCAGATCGCGGCCTTCCGTATAGGTGTCTATTTTTTGCCGAAGCCTCTCCTGACTCATGTTCCGGGCCTTAGCTACCCGCGGTGCTTGCAGGCGAGCGTTCTGCACGCTGATATGGGGATCAAGACCGCTTCCGGAAGACGTCACGGCATCGGCAGGGACAGGGGATTGCGGTGAGAGGTTGTTTTCCGAACGGTAAACGGCGATGCGTTCCGTGACGGAGTCAATCAGCTTCCGTGAAGTCGGCCCCAGGTTGCTGCCGCCGGAACTTGAAGCGTCATAGCCCTGTCCTGCGGCGGAAGGACGGGGGTGGAAATAGGCCGCACCCTTGAAACCCTGAGCAATAAGGGACGATCCTACCATTTTTCCTTTGAGTTGAATCAGCGAGCCGTTAGCCTGGTTAGGAAATAAAGCCTGCCCGATTCCCCAGACGGCGAAGGGATAAGCCCCGCACAAAATAACGACCAGCACCAATACCGATGCGAGGGCCGTTCGTAATTCCTTTAGATATTCAGTTGTTTTCATGTCATACCCAGAAAATTAATGATCAAATCTATGATTTTAATCCCTACAAACGGCGCCATAAGTCCCCCCAGTCCGTAAATGAACAGATTGCGTCGCAGCAGGACATCGGCGGATAGGGGCCGGAATGTGACTCCGCGCAGGGCCAGCGGAATCAAGGCCACTATGATCAGGGCGTTGAAGATGACGGCAGAGAGGATGGCGCTCTCGGGCGATTTAAGCCCCATGACGTTCAGGGGGGCGATCACGGGGAAAAGTCCGATCAGCAGGGCGGGAATGATGGCAAAGTATTTGGCCACATCATTGGCAATGCTAAAGGTCGTGAGGGCGCCACGGGTCATGAGCATCTGCTTGCCGATTTCAACGATCTCAATGAGCTTGGTCGGATTGGAGTCGAGATCCACCATGTTACCCGCTTCTTTGGCCGCCTGGGTGCCCGTATTCATGGCCACGCCTACATCGGCCTGAGCCAGGGCGGGGGCGTCGTTGGTGCCGTCGCCCGTCATGGCAACGAGATGCCCCGTTGCCTGCTCCTTCCTGATCAGGGCGAGCTTGTCCTCGGGCCTCGCCTCGGCGAGGAAGTCATCCATGCCGGCCTCTTTGGCGATGGCCGCCGCCGTCAGCCGGTTATCGCCGGTGATCATGACGGTCCGGATGCCCATGGCGCGGAAGCGTTCGAAACGGTCCTTCAATCCGCCTTTGACGATGTCTTTCAGATGAATTACTCCCAATACACGATCATTCTCGGCCACCACGAGGGGCGTCCCTCCCGACCGAGAGATATTTTCTAACGCCTTCGTGACATCTGCCGGAAAATCACTGCCCGTAAAAATCCTGATCGCATCGGGAGCGCCCTTCCGAATCTTGCGGCCGTCGATGTCGACGCCGCTCATGCGGGTTTGGGCGGAAAAGGCCATGAAGGTCGCCTGTGCCATCTCGGCAATGGACCGTCCGCGGATGCCGAAATCCTTGGCGAGGATGACGATGCTCCGTCCTTCCGGCGTCTCGTCCGCCAGGGATGCGAGCTGGGCCCCATCGGCTAGTTCCGGAGCGGATACGCCGGGAGCGGGGATAAATTCCGTGGCCTGGCGGTTACCGAGGGTGATGGTCCCTGTCTTATCCAGAAGGAGCACATCCACATCCCCCGCCGCCTCTACGGCCCTGCCGCTCATGGCCAGGACGTTCTTCTGTACCAGCCGGTCAATGCCGGCGATGCCGATGGCGCTTAATAACCCGCCGATGGTCGTCGGAATCAGACAAACGAGCAGGGCGGTAAGGACGGTGATGGAAAAGGATATGCCTGAGTAGAGGCCGAAAAATTTCAAGGTCAGGACCACGACCAGGAAGATGATGGTGAGCGCCGCCAGGAGAATGGTCAGGGCGATCTCATTGGGCGTCTTCTGGCGCTGCGCCCCTTCCACGAGGCCGATCATGCGGTCCATGAAGCTTTCCCCGGGATTGGCGGTCACCTCTACTTTGATCCGATCGGAGAGGACCCTGGTGCCACCGGTAACGGCGCTCCTGTCGCCGCAGGCCTCGCGGATGACGGGGGCCGATTCTCCCGTAATGGCCGATTCATCCACCGTGGCCGCGCCGTCAATGATATCGCCGTCGGCGGGAATAACCTCGCCGGCGGAAACGAGAATCACATCGCCCTTCCGGAGACTCTCTGCGGTCACGCTTTCCACGGCGCCGGAAGCGAGGGTGAGGTTGGCGGTCGTCTGGGTGCGGGTCCGGCGCAGGGTATCGGCCTGGGCCTTTCCCCGCCCCTCGGCCATGGCTTCGGCAAAGTTGGCAAAGAGGACGGTGAACCAGAGCCAGAGGGCTATCTGCAGACCGAAGCCAAGCGCCTCGCCAGCCGGGCGAAAAAACAGACCGATGGTTGTGACCAGGGCCCCCGCTTCGGTGACGAACATGACGGGATTCTTCATCATGTGCCGGGGGTGAAGCTTCCGGAAAGACGCCAGCGAGGCCTGCTTGATAATATTTCTTTCGAACAGAACGTGTGCTTTTACCGCCATTAGAACAACCTCCCGGAACCGGTCATGATGAAATGTTCGACAATCGGTCCTAAAGCGAGGGCTGGCAGGAATGTCAAGGCCCCTACGATCAAGACCGTTCCCACGAGGAGGATCAGGAAGGTCAGGCCCGAAACGGGGAAGCTCCCCGTATGTGGCGGCGCCAGCTTTTTCTTGGCCAGGTTCCCTGCCAGGGCCATGACGGGAATGATAAAAAAGAAACGGCCGATGAGCATGGCGAGGGCCAGGGTCGTATTCAACCAGGGGGTGTTGGCGTTAAGGCCGGCAAAGGCGCTGCCGTTGTTTCCCGTGGCCGATGAATAGGCGTAGAGGATCTCCGAGAGGCCATGGGGCCCTGTATTGTTCAATCCGGCTATCCCCCAGGCGCTGACGGCTCCCCAGGCCGCAAATCCCAGGATGCCGATACAGAGGATCAAAACGGCGAGGACGCTGACCTTGACGTCATAGGCCTCGATCTTCTTGCCAAGATATTCCGGCGTGCGTCCGATCATCAGGCCCGACAGAAAAACCGTCAGGACAACGAAGATCAGCATCCCGTAAAGACCGGCCCCGACACCCCCGAAAACTACCTCTCCCAGTTGGATGTTAAGCAGGGGAATGAGTCCGCCCAAGGGCGTGAAAGAATCGTGCATGGCGTTCACGGCGCCGCAGGAAGCGTCCGTGGTGACCGTGGCGAAAAGGGCGGAATTAAAGATCCCGAAGCGAACTTCCTTGCCTTCCATGTTGCCGCTCAACTGATCGACCCCCAGGGCGGTCAGGTGGGGATTTCCCGCTGCTTCGGCCCACCAGCAGACCAGGACGCCTGCTAGGAAAAGAAAGGCCATCGCCCCCCAGACCACCCAGCCATGGCGTTGATTTCCGACCATGCGGCCCAGGTACCAGGTCAGGGCGCTGGGAATGAGAAAGATCGAGAGGATCTGGATGAAATTCATAAGCGGCGTCGGATTCTCATAGGGATGGGCGGCGTTGGCGTTCATGAAGCCGCCGCCGTTGGTGCCCAGCATCTTGATCGCCGCCTGGGAGGCCAGAGGGCCCTGGGCGATGGTCTGTGTCTCCATCTTCTTTTCTACCGTCACCTGCGTCCCGTTTTGATCCTTGACGGGCGTCCCGGTTGCGTCCTTCACCGGCTCCTGAACCGTGTAAGATTCGACAAGGCTTGCCGTATCGTAAGCCTTGAAATTCTGGATAGCCCCTTGGGAGACGAGAAAAACGGCGTAGATAAGACATAGGGGCAGGAGCAGGTAAAGATTCACCCGCACGAGATCGACCCAAAAGTTGCCCAGCGTTTTGGCTGTCTGCCGGGCGATCCCGCGCACCAGGGCTGCCGCCACGGCAATGCCAGTGGCGGCGGAGGCGAAGTTATGGAAGGTCAGCCCCACCATCTGCGAGAAATAGGACAATGTCGACTCGCCGCCGTAGCTCTGCCAGTTCGTGTTCGTCGTGAAGCTGACCGCCGTATTGAAGGCCAGATCAGGACTCATGGGACCGAATCCCTGGGGATTGAGGGGCAGCAGATGTTGCAGCCGCAAGATGGCATAGGTGAAAAGAAGTCCTGCCAGACTGAAGAGGATCAGGGAGATTGTATAGCCCTTCCAGTCCTGTTCCGCTTTCGGGTCCAAACCCATCAGCCGGTAAATAGTACTTTCCAAAGGCTTCAGCGCCGTATCCAGAAACGTCCTGCCCATCGGGTCAAGGACGCGCACGAGGTAAAGGCCGACCGGCTTGGTGAGCAAAGCCAACATCCCTATGAACAAGGCCAGTTGTATCCATCCGTATATATCCATTATAATATTCCCTCCGTTAAAACTTCTCCGGTTTCATCACAGCTACAAAAAGGTAAACAATCAGGATAATGCCGATAATACCTACAATGCTTTCCAACATGGTTAAAACCTCTCATATGCCTTGGTAAATAAAATGCAAAGAACAAAAAAAGCGACAACGATTCCGAGATAAAATAAATCAATCAGCATGGATCATGCTCCTGCGGATGACTGCTCCGCCTTTTTGAGTGTGAATGAAAAGGTCGTGCCTTCGCCTTCCCGACTTTCCACACTAATAGCGCCTCCGTGGGCTTCCACGATCTCCTTGGCAATAGCCAGCCCCAGGCCTGTTCCCGTCTCCGATTTCTGATCCGGCACACGGAAGAATTGTTCGAAGATCCGATCTATAAATTGACGGGGTATGCCGCTTCCGGTATCGGTTACGAAAAAGTGAACCATCTGC
>JALNVY010000052.1 GCA_023231165.1 Syntrophales bacterium
CCACTCCCATCATCGGCATGATTGCCGCCGCCATTCAATTGGGGGAAAGACCTACTTTCGTTGAGGCCATGGGTATGATACTGATCATCACCGGATTGACAATCATTACCGTTCAGGGAGTCATTCAGTACCGGGTACTCAGAGGCTTGATTAATAAATGACCGTCAGATAAGGAGGCAATACAATGACAGCTAATCTTCTTGATAACATTGATGAAATCTTATTGATGGGACCTGGACCTTCCTGCGTCCCCCCGGAGGTTTATGCCGCTCTGAGTAAACCGACCCTGGGACATCTTGATCTGTATTTTCTGAAGATCATGGATGATCTGAAATCACTTTTACAGCAGGTAATAAAAACCGGCAACAATATGACCATCCCCATGTCCGGAACCGGATCGGCTGGAATGGAGGCCTGTTTCGTCAACCTGGTGGAACCGGGAGATCGCGTCCTTATCCTGATCAACGGGGTATTCGGCATGAGAATGCAGGATGTCGCCTCCCGGCTTGGCGCCAAGGTTGATGTTATTGAGTTCCCCTGGGGAACACCGGTCATTCCGGAAACAGTAGAAAAAGCCCTGAAGAAGACAGACTATAAAATCCTTGCCGTGGTGCACGCGGAGACATCCACGGGGGTACGGAACCCTGTGGCGGAAATCGGCGCCCTGTTGAAAGGATCTGAATGTTTATATCTGGTTGACGCCGTGACCAGCCTGGGCGGCATCGAGGTAAATATGGACGACTGGAAGGTCGACGCCCTGTATAGCGGCACTCAGAAATGTCTTTCCTGCCCGCCGGGGCTTGCCCCCCTTTCCTGCTCGGAAAAGGCAGTGGATAAGCTTAACCGACGCCAAAAGAAAGTGCCAAACTGGTATCTCGACCTTTCCATGATTGCCAATTACTGGGGAAAGAACCGTGTCTATCACCATACAGCTCCCGTTAATATGCTCTATGGCCTCTATCAGGCACTGATGCTCGTTGTTGAAGAAGGGCTGGACAAGGTAATCCTGCGCCATCAGCAAAATCACGGAAAGCTTGTAGCGGGACTTCAGGAAATGGGTCTGGAGATGCTGGTGGATGCGCCCTTCCGTCTGCCCATGCTCAACACGGTGAAATGTCCGGCCGGTATTGACGAGTTGGCTGTCCGGCGCCGGCTGCGATCTGAGCACAGGATTGAAATCGGTGGTGGTCTCGGACCTCTTACGGGGAAGATATGGCGTATCGGTTTGATGGGACATACCGCCAGACCGGAAAATGTTGATCGTTTTCTGGCGGCGCTGAAAAGTTCTTTATAATCAAGAAAAAAAGCTATGAGGCCACGGCTACATTTTCCTTGATAAGCATGGTGGCGGGATCGAGAATAAGAACGGGACGGGGCGACGGTATATCCCCGGTTTTCAGATCCCGGATATGCATTTCGTTTCCTTCTGTTACCAGCAGCAGGGCAACATCAAATAGTTCGTCCGCCGGCAGGAGGGGCTTGGGAAGTCCATCCGCATCCGCCTTCACTTGCCGATGAATGTTAACGGTAAACCAGGCTCGTAACCCCTGTTTTTCGACCATTTCTTTCAAGGCATCAAGTACCGGCTTGGATGTGTCATCAAAGATCAGCCCATCGACGATGATCATATCGGGGCTAAAAATGCCCTGCTCCATGATGTCATTCAGGCGCTCCTGGAGTCTTGGCACGCTGAACCCTTCCACTTTGAAAGTCATAATAAATCTAAGGGGCAGCATATCCTCCCAGAGCGTCCGGATTTGACCAATCTGGTATTGAACGGCAAGGCGCCGAAAAAGTTCGCGGTACCAGAGATCAACCTTGTTTACCGGATCGAGGAGGCTGACATGAAGGACCTTTTTGCCTCGCAACATCGTGTTGAGAGCCAGTTGAACGAGAAGGGCTGTTTTCCCCACCCCGGCCCTGGCCAGAACCGCACCGAATCCTCCTTCCGGGAGAATGTCGTCATTTTCGTAACCCATTTGCCGCAGGGGATTTCTTAAAATCAGATCCTTTTTCAGCATAGCGATGCTCCTGTTTCTAAGATCAAGTATTTTTGCCATGTCTTGCTTAACCTAAGCCGCATTTTTCTTCTTTGCGGCCATGTCCTCAGCGATTTTTTCAGCTATGGATTGAGGGACCTGGCGATAAAGAGCGAATTCCATGGTGAACTGTGCCTTCCCCTGGGTTGCCGACCGTAGCACCGTGGAAAAACCAAACATCTCTCCAAGAGGAACCTGCGCCTCGACAACACACATGTGTCCTTCATCCTGGGCTCCCACAATCATGCCCCGACGCTGATTCAGCAGTCCCATAACGGCACCCTGAAATTCCGTCGGCGATTCAATGACTACCTTCATGATCGGTTCGTGAACAACGGGCTTGGCGCGGAGGTAGGCTTCCCGGAACGCCCCGCGGGCGGCAGCCTGGAAGGCCATATCGGACGAATCTACTGCATGGTAGGCCCCGTCATTAATGGCCACCTTGATACCGGTAATGGGAAATTCGAGTTTGGGACCCTTCGCGAGGGACTGACGGAATCCTTTCTCACAGGCCGGAATATACTGGGTGGGAATGGCACCCCCGGTGATCTGGTTGTCGAAAATAAAATCGCCCTCCGCAGTGGGCTCAATGTATCCCGCTATCCGGCCATATTGTCCGGAGCCTCCGGTCTGCTTTTTGTGGATATAATTAAAATCGGCGCGCTGGGTGATCGTTTCCCGGTAGGCGACACGTGGGTTGCCGGTCGTCACTTCGGCGTCGTATTCCCGCCTCATTCGTTCCACATATACATCGAGATGTAATTCGCCCATCCCTTCAATGATCGTTTCATTCGTTTCCGCATCCACATGACAACGGAAAGTGGGATCTTCCTTTGTAAAACGTTGCAGGGCCTTCGACATGTTGATCTGTGCCTTGTTGTCCTTAGGCTCAATAGCGAGGGAGATGACCGGATCGGGGACATACATGGAGGTCATCGCCAAATTTAGGCCGGGAGAAACGAAGGTATCGCCCTAGGCGCATTCAATTCCAAACAGGGCGCCGATGTAACCAGCCTGGATCATTTCGATATCTTCCATCTGGTCGGCATGCATTCTCACCAGGCGGCCAACCTTTATTTTTTTACCGGAACGTATATTGATGATTGTCGAACCTTTGGCGATCGTGCCCTGATAGACACGAATATAAGTCAACTGTCCATAAGCCCCGTCCTCAAGCTTGAAGGCCAGTGCGACGATGGGATCTTCGGGATTGCTGCTTAGCGTCACCGGCGCCTCATTTTCATCCAGATTCAGGGCGGTATTTTTAACCTCTTCCGGAGATGGCAGTAATTCAGCCACCGCATTTAAGAGAAGTTGCACACCCTTATTCTTATAGGCCGAGCCGATAATCACCGGGGTCATGTGACGTTCGAGGGTTCCCTTGCGGAGGGCCGCAATGATTATCTCCGTTGTGATTTCTTTTTCTTCCAGAATGGCGTCAGTCAGTTCATCAGAAAAGGCGGAGGCCTGGTCAATCAGCTCTTCCCGCTTTTGCCACGCTTCCGTAAGCAGTTGCTCGGGAATTTCCTCACGCCGGATATCCTCGCCATGAGGCCCATCAAAATAGAGGGCCTGCATGGAAATAAGATCGACTATCCCCTGAAAATCAGATTCCAGGCCAATAGGCATCTGCAGCGCCACGGCGTTATGACCAAGTTTTGTCCGGAGCTGTTCTATCACCCGACTCGGATTCGCCCCGCTGCGATCACATTTATTGATGAAGGCAATACAGGGAACCTGGTAACGTTTCATCTGCTGATCTACGGTTATCGACTGGGATTGCACGCCCCCTACCGAGCAAAGGACAAGAACCGCTCCATCCAGTACCCGGAGAGATCTTTCGACTTCGATGGTGAAATCGACATGCCCGGGAGTATCAATAATGTTGACCTCATGTCCCGACCATTCACAGAAGGTTGCAGCGGAGGCAATAGTAATGCCCCTTTCCTTCTCCAATTCCATGGAGTCCATCGTCGCCCCCACGCCGTCCTTTCCCTTGACTTCATGGATGGCATGGATACGCTTGGTGTAAAAAAGGATCCTCTCCGTGAGGGTCGTCTTTCCCGAATCGATATGGGCGCTGATACCGATATTCCTGATCCTTGTCAAATCTCTCTTCATAGTGGTATTTTCTCGCATTAATTTATAGATGGAAGCCGATCATGATATAGAAATGAAGATTATTTGTCAATAAGTATTTTCATATATGCACGAAGTGCTTGACACTTGTCAAAAAAGATCGTTTTATATAAACACTATAACCGAAGAGAAGGCTGACAGCCACTTTTTCTTCCCCTAAACTGTACGGGGAGATCTTAACTTTCACAAATAATGTAATAAGGGCTAATATGGATTTCACGGTTCATTCATCGGCAGATTATCATCGCCAGGACCTCCGTACTCTCGGTTGGGAAACGACCCTATGCAATACCCTTGCTGATCGCCGCAGTCCCTGCCGTATGACGCTCAACATCAAGGACTCATACGGAAATCTTCTCTTTGATTACCTAAATGGCCTTTTCCCATTCAATCGAATTACCCATCTTCTTGAAGTAGGAGGGGGTTACGGGTGGCTTATGAGAGATTTTATGCGCCGCAAACCATTTCATAAGGTGACAATGATCGATATTTCCCCACACCTTCTCGATCAGCAGAAGTATACATTGACTGGCTTCCCGGGCGCATTTTCCTTCCGTGAAGAAGACTTCTTGGAAACCCCTCCAATGGTTCTTGAAGACGTAGACCTCGCTGTTTTGAATGAAAATATCGGCGACTATCCCACCATCACGGACTTGACAAGAGATTTCCTTGTGAACTCCCCGGTAACTTTATCTCCTGATCTGAAGCTGGTCTGGGAGTTCTTTGCCAAATACGGGCTCCCGGAACCTCAACATCCTGCATTTCACATTAATATCGGGGCGCTTATGGCCCTGGAAAAGCTGTGCTGTGCCCAAGTTCCCTTTATCTTTCTGAGTGAGCACAGTTGTGAAGCTGCGGTCACCGGTCCATATAGAGACCTGATTCGCGTTTCCGCATCGGATAATCCTGAATGCATTATGCTCAAGGGCCACGATGAATTTACGATTCAGTTTTCTCATCTTGAAAAGATCGGGCATTACCATGACTATAAGATTATCCGGGGGCCAGTTGCTGATTTTGTCCCTTTCGAGATGACGGCCCGGTTGCGGTCAATCTTGAAGGCCCCTTCACCCTGGCGGGACGAAGACGAAATCATTCGTTATTTTATCGAGGATCTTTATAAGTATGAATATCTTCTTCTCAGCAAAGAAAAATATGAATCTGAATGATTCTCCCTGCGAAGAGCTTTGCCATCGCTGTGGAAAATGCTGCCTTGCCGACTTTATCGCCTATGTCAGGGATGAAGACATTCTGCGATGGAAGAGGGATGGACGGACAGATATTATGTCTGTAATCGAAAACGAACATGCCATGTGGGCGGGAGACCATCTTATTTCTGCCGACAACGGACGTTATCTCCATGGCTGCCCTTTTCTTATGTGGGAGGGAGATCATTCGGCCTGCTTCATATATGAAACACGGCCCGCCGTCTGCAGAAATTTTGTCCCGGCGTCCTCGGAGATCTGTCCCCAATGGAAACCGCTCTGACAGTATTTTCTGTTGAATTATATCAGTAATTAGAATATGGATGCAGTCATGATTTATCTCAATTAAATGACAAGGAGGTCCCATGCTGAGGCACATTGTCTTCATGAAATTCAAAAAGGGTGTTGATGCGTTGAAGATTGAAGATATGGGAAAGAGTCTCGAATCACTCCCCGGAAAAATTGCCGAGATCAAAGGGTTTGAATTTGGTCCGGATATTCTTAAGTCCGAACGGTCTTACGATTTCGCACTGATAGCAACCTTTACGGGCCTCGGTTCCCTGAAAAGTTATCAGGTTCACCCCGAACATATTCCCGTAATTCAAAAGGTCCGGGGCCTCTGCGAGGCCATTCTCGTCGTCGACTTTGAATTGCCTTAACTTTTTATTAGAAGGAGACATAATCTATGGCAGCAACAGTTAGAATGTTTACCCTGAGTACGTGCAGCCACTGCAAGGCTACGAAGAAATTCCTCAGCGACTGCGATGTCGCATATGAAGCCACAGACGTGGATCTTCTCAAAGGCGACGAAAGACAACTCGTAATCAATGAGGTTATCAAATACAATCCCGATCGTTCTTTCCCGACAATTGTCATCGGCGACAAGGTCATTATCGGTTTCAATGAAAAGGCCCTTCGGGAGGCGCTGGGGATAAAATGAATGTTGAACAACTTTATGACGCGATGAAAAAGGTTCAGGAGCCAAAGGGTTATTTCTTTAACATAAACAAACTATGGGTGCTCGAAATCCTGCGCGATCTCCTGGTCAACAGGGAACGCTACGGTTATATGTCCTGTCCCTGCCGTCTATCGGCCGGGGATCGGGAAAAAGACAAAGATATCATTTGCCCCTGCGCCTACCGTGCTGCCGATGTGGCGGAGTTCGGCAGTTGCTACTGCAATCTTTACGTCTCCAGGGAGTGGAATGATGATCTCATCGAACATGGTTATGTTCCCGAGCGTCGCCCCTTAGATAAAATGGCCTTCTGACATGAAGATGCCTGCTCCGATCCTGGTCACGGGTAATCTACCCGCTTCCGTTCTGGATACCCTAAAAAGGGAATTCCAAGTGGAATGCCACGCAGAAGATCGTCCCATGTCCCGGTCAAAACTACTTCATTCCATCCGTGACAAGATCGGGTTGTTATCCATGATCACCGATGACATCGACGGAGAGCTTCTCGATTATGCTCCCAAGCTGATCATGATTGCAAACATGGCCGTAGGCTATAACAATATCGATCTCGAGGCGGCAGCCAAACGCGGCATTCTCGTATCCAACACCCCCGGAGTCCTGACCGAGGCTACAGCGGATCTGGCTTTCTCCCTCATCCTTGGCACCGCAAGACGTATTGCCGAAGGCGATCGCATGGTCCGGGAGGGACGTTTCAGCTTCTGGGCTCCGTTTCACTTTCTGGGGAGGGATGTATCCGGAAAGACCCTCGGGATCATCGGGATGGGAAGAATTGGTAAGGCCGTTGCCCGACGGGCCAGGGGTTTTCAGATGCCAATCCTTTATTTTAGCAGAAATCCCCTGGAGAAGACCGAGGAAGAGGAGCTTAATGCCCATTACGTCCCCTTGAACAACCTGTTGGGAGAATCAGACTTCGTCTCTCTCCATATACCTCTTTCTTCGGTAACAAGGCATTTCATCAGTGAAAAGGAGTTTTCCCTGATGAAGACGACTGCTTTCCTCATCAATACCTCCCGCGGTCCTGTCGTCGATGAAAAGGCGCTCCTCGAAGCCCTGCAAAATAGAATAATTGCCGGCGCCGGAATTGATGTTTATGAAAATGAACCGGCCATAACGCCTGGTCTCGAAAAACTGGATCAGGTTCTCCTTCTGCCACATGTGGGCAGCGCTACCCTGGAAACCCGGACCAGGATGGCAGCGATGGCAGCCGGGAATCTGCTCGCCGGTCTGCGGGGTGAGGCGCCGCCCAATCTGATCAATCCGTAAGTGCTGAGGTAAAATATCCCATGCCCTTTAAATTCTCACGACTGGAAATACCGGAGATTATCCTGATTGAAGCTAAGCAGTTTCCCGATGAACGGGGCTACTTCGCAGAGACCTATAAGCGAAGCGATTTCAGCGCTGCCGGCATTCCGGAACTTTTTGTTCAGGACAACTTCTCCTTTTCAAAACGGGGGGCCATCCGGGGACTACACTATCAAAAAGAACCGATGGCTCAAGGCAAACTCGTAATGGTCTGTTACGGAGAAATATATGATGTCGCCGTCGATATCCGTCATGGGTCTCCTACCTTCGGCCACTGGGTGGGAGAGAAACTTACGACCATAAACGGAATGATGCTCTACATCCCCCCCGGTTTTGCCCACGGATTCTCCGTATTAAGCGCAGAAGCGGTCGTTTCGTATAAGGTCACCAAAGAATACGCTGCGGCCCTGGACCGGGGCATTGTCTGGAATGATCCGGATATCGACATCCCCTGGCATGTTGAAGCACCGCTGCTATCCCCGAAAGACGCCGCTCTGCCTCGGCTTCGGGAAGCCGACTGTAATTTTACATATCATACGGAATAAGGGGGTTGACCATGGAAAACCGTATTCAAGGAAAGCGAATCCTCATCACCGGGGCAAGCGCCGGTATCGGCAAGGCTTGCGCTGAGAAGTTGGCTGCTTCGGGCGCCAACCTGATCCTCGCCGCCCGGCGCCTCGACAGGCTGCACAATATCCGTCAGGAACTGTCAGAAAGATACCGCGTGGCAATAGATGTGTTTCCTCTTGATGTTCGGGATAGAACAGCGGTGGAGAGCTTTTCCCGGCAACTGAAAGACCAGGACCTGATTCCTGATATTCTGATCAACAACGCCGGCCTCGCCTCTGGCCTCGACCATCTTCAATCCGGAAATTTTGAAGACTGGGACCGGATGATTGACACCAATATCAAGGGCCTCCTCAACGTTTCCCGCTTCATTATTCCCCTTATGGTGGCGGCCGACCGTGGACATGTCGTTAATGTGGGCAGCCTTGCCGGCTATCAGGTCTATCCTAAGGGAAACGTATATAACGCCACAAAATTCGCTGTCCGTGCCCTTTCTGAAGGTATGAATATCGACCTGGCCGGAACGGCAATCCGTGTATCCATGGTCTGCCCCGGAGCGGCAAATACGGAATTCTCGGAGGTCCGCTTCCACGGTGATCGGAAAGCCGCCGAAAAAATTTATCAGGGCTTTACACCCCTGAGCGCCGAGGATGTGGCCGAGGCCATCTTCTTCATCATCAACGCCCCGGCCCACGTTAACATCCAGAATATCCTGCTCACACCGACGGCCCAGCGAAACGTCTATTGCGTGGACCGCACGTAAATGAGGATTTACTTCATACACACAATTCAAGAATTTTAATTATCGCTTCTTTGTTGTATGTTTTCAGCCCCCATATCTGGGCCAGAGCAGTGGCATTTTCAGCGATTTTCTCGATATCCTGAGCAGGGATTTGCGCCTCCCGTAATGAAACGGGGCTACCGATCAAGGAAAACCATTTTTTGAGCCGGTCAATACCTGCCAGGGCCGCTTCCTCGTCTTTTTCTACTGGAACGCTAAAGACCTCTCTTGCCAATCTCGCAAAACGTCCAGCCTTGTTCTGGAGCTGCGACTTCATCCACCCGGGAAGTATAATGGAAAGTCCGGCGCCGTGAGCGATATCATAAAGGGCGCTCAGGGAGTGCTCGATCATATGGACAGGAAGGGCGACCTGTCCCATCCCCGCCGTGGTCAGGCCATTGAAGGCCAGGGTGGCCGCCCACATCATGTTGGCACGGGCGTCATAATCTTCCGGCTGCTGAAGAATCGTTTCCGTGGCCCCCATGATGGTCTTCATCAAACCTTCGACCATCCCGTCCTGCAAGGGGCTGGGATTTGCTTCCGTGTTATTGAAATAGCCCTCAAGCATGTGTGTCACGGCGTCAACGGCGCTATAGGCGCTGTAAGCCCTATCCAGAGTGAAGAGGACCGACGGATCGAGAATGGAGACCTTCGGTTGGATATGGAGAGAGCGGATGCTGTATTTCTGCCTGCCTTCTTCTCTGGTAATCACAGCGGCAGCATTCATTTCGGAGGCGCTGGCAGATATGGTAACGACTGTCAAAACGGGAAGGGCTGCCTGGATAGTTTTCTTGTAGGTAAATAAATCCCAGACATCGTGATCAGCCATGACGCCTGCGGAAATGGTCTTGGCCGTATCGATGACGCTTCCTCCACCCACAGCAAGAATAACATCGACATCCTCCCGCTTAGCAGTTTCAATCCCCTGCACGGCGTGAGAAAGGACCGGATTCGAGCGAACACCGGGAAATTCGACCACCGAAAGTTGACTCTCAGAGAGCGAGGACATTACTTGATCATAGACGCCATTTTTCTTGATACTGCCCTGTCCATAGACCAGCAAGACTTTTTTCCCGAATCGCGCCGCCTCCTGTCCAATCCGTTTGATCTGACCCTGGCCAAAAATAATCTTTGTGGGGTTCTCAAAAATGAAGTTTTGCATCTTTTTTTCCTTTCAAGATAAATAATAATTGACTATACTAATCCCGTTGATGCTTGTCAACAATCCTCAGCGCGTTCCACCTGGCCGCGGAGTACAATTATTCCGAAGCCGACATTAATTGCGAAAAAGCAATGTTTTGATTTTAACAATTGCTAAATAACTTAGAGGAGGGAAATTCATGAAAGAAAAGAATGACCTGGATGCGCTTTTCAAACCCCGTAGTGTCGCTCTGATCGGCGCTTCCGGAACCCCCGGCAAACTTGGCTACGACATTCTTTATAATCTTATCCATGCCGGATTCAAGGGGCCGATCTACCCTATCAATCCCAAAGCGGATGAACTCCTCGGACTGAAGGCTTACCCGGACATTACGGCAACACCGTCCCCCGCCGAACTGGCCGTCATTGTTATCCCTTCCAAAGCAGTATGCGGCGCCATTGAGAAATGCGGCCAGAAAGGGGTCAAGGCAGCCGTCGTTGTTACGGGAGGGTTTGCCGAGGCTGGGGAGGCAGGGGGAAAGCTTCAGTTGGAGTTGGCCGAAGTTGCCCATCGCTATGGCATCCGTGTCGTCGGACCCAACTGCCAGGGGATCAATTATCCTCACCATCACCTCTGCGCTTCCTGGCCGCTCCTGATAAACAAGGGAGGAATGGCCTTTATTTCCCAGAGCGGTACGGTAGGCGCCGCCCTTATGGATTGGGCAAGCGAGGAACATTTAGGAGTCAGCGTCTTTGTCAGCCTGGGTAACCGCGCTGATGTCGACGAATCGGATTGCATCCGGTATTTCGATAATGATCCACATACCAAGGTTATCGCCATCTACATGGAGGGTGTCAAGAGACCGCAGCATTTTCTCGAATCCCTATCCAAGGCGAGAAAGCCGGTGGTCATCCTCAAGGCCGGAAGAACGGCCCGGGGCCGCATCGCTGCCGAGAGCCATACCAAATCCCTCGCAGGAACCGATGAAATCTATAATGCCATTTTTAACAAATACCGGGTCCACCGGGCCGACAATCTGGAGGAACTTTATGATTTCGCCAAGGCCCTGGCTTACATGAAGAAGCCGAAAGGAAGACGTCTCCTGAATATTTCCAGTTCCGGAGGAGCAGCAATTCTCGGCATTGATGAGGCTGAAAAACTTGGCTTCGAAAATCCCGCCCCGAGTCAAGCTTTAAAGGAGAAACTGAGATCTTTTCTTCCCGCCCATTGCGGCGTCACGAACCCCATTGACCTGACCGGCGACGCCATCACCGACCCCAGCCTCTACTCAAAGGCTATCGCCGCAGCAAAAAGCGATTTTGATACGAGCGTGGTAATTTTTGGCGACCCTATCCATGGCGCCGCTGATATCGTCACCGGCGACGGCGAGCTGATCGTTTTTTGCGGGGGGGCCGACGTGGAGCGTGAGGAGGCCAGAAAAATGCACGAAAAGGGGATTCCCGTCTACCCGACGCCCGAGCGGGCAATCAGGGCACTATACCAACTTGTACGGTTTGATCCTCCCAAAACCGTTAAAGAGAAACGTCACAAAGAAATAGTACGGCCTGACATAAGCCTACTTTCCGTTAACGAGTCTCTATCATTGATGAAGAGGTACGGCATAACTGCCGTCGATACGTTTTTAGCAGCAACGGCAAAAGAGGCAGTCTCCCTCGCCAAAAAAATTGGCTCGCCAGTAGCATTGAAGATCGCTTCCCCGGATGTTGCTCACAAAACAGACGTTGGCGGGGTGCGCCTTAATATCTCCACATCGGCGGAAATCCGGCAAGCCTATGTGGGAATCATGACCGGCATCAACTCAGCCAGCCCCAAGGCAAGGATTGACGGCGTCACCGTATCTCCCATGGCAGGAGCGGAGGGTCTGGAAGTGATCATCGGCATCATTCGGGATCCCCAATACGGTCATGCCCTAATGTTTGGA
>JALNVY010000053.1 GCA_023231165.1 Syntrophales bacterium
CATCTTTGCCCCTTCCAGGGGAATAAAAGGAACGACATCAACGGCACCGATCCGCGGATGAACGCCGTCATGGCATCTCAGGTCGATAAGTTCCAAAGCCTTGCTTCCCGCTGCCAGGGCCGCCTCATAAACACATTCCGGCTCGCCAAGGAAAGTAATGACACTGCGATGATGATCTCTGTCCCATGAATAGTCGAGCAATCTTACACCGGACACGGCAGACGCCGCCACTGCGATCGCTTTTATTTTCTCCGGGTCCCTTCCTTCACTGAAATTCGGGACACACTCAATGATCTTAATAGGGTTCACTGTTTCTCGCTTCCAAACAGAGCATCCACAAAGGCTTCACCATGAAAGGGTTGCAGATCTTCAAGACCTTCACCGACACCGACATAGCGGATGGGGATTTCCAGTTCCTTGACAATCCGGATAATGATCCCGCCCTTAGCCGTCCCATCGAGTTTGGTCAGCACAATGCCGGTCACGCCAATCTCTTCCTTGAACATCTTGGCCTGGATCAGACCATTCTGTCCCGTCGTGGCATCGACGACTAAGAGGATCTCCTGAGGGGCCCCCGGCAGTTCCCGTTCCACAATGCGCTTCATCTTTTTTAATTCTTCCATGAGATTAACTTTGGTGTGGAGTCTGCCTGCCGTATCGATGATGAGGACCCGACCTCTGCCTGCATTTGCCGCCTGAATAGAATCAAAAACAACCGCCGCCGGGTCGGCATTGGACTTCTGTTTGATTAGGGGTACGCCGACGCGCTGACTCCAGATCTCCAACTGTTCGATAGCCGCCGCCCGAAAAGTGTCTGCGGCAACCAGGAGAACCTTCTCGCCCCTGTTTTTCAATTCATGAGCAATTTTTCCGATGGTGGTAGTCTTTCCCGTTCCGTTCACCCCCACAACCATGATGACATATATCCCCTCCGCCGGAATCCGGAGGGGCGTCTCCTTTTTCGTCAGAATTTCTTTCATCGTATCCCTAAGGATTTTCTTCAATAAGTCCGAACGGTTCAATTCCTTTCGCTTGACCTGCTCCTTCATTTTTTCAATTAGTTCACAGGTAAAAGCCGGACCGACATCGGAACGGATCAGGACATCTTCCAACTCGTCAAAGAGCTCCTGATCGATTTTTTTCTCCCCGAGGATCAAATCATCGACATCGGTTAGAAGGATATCCCTGGTCTTGGCCAGACCGTCCTTCAGCTTGTCAAAAAAACCTTTTTTCTTAAATACATCGAGCATCTTTACCTCTTAAATAAATTAATTATTCAAGCCCAATATCCACAGGTACGCCATTGGATTAAATGCAGCTCTCCTTTAACCGTTTTTAATGGATAAGTAAAGATGCGCTTGAGACTTTCAGTTCAGAGAGACCGAAACCACCGCAGAGATCCCCTGTTTCTGCATCGTGACCCCAAAGAGATTTTCGGCGACTTCCATGGTTCTTTTATTGTGGGTAATAAGGATTACCTGAGAATTGGCAGCAATTTCTTTGATGATTTTTGCAAAGAGGGCTACATTGGCGTCGTCGAGAGCGGCGTCCACCTCATCCAGGACAAGAAATGGCGTCGGCCGGTACATAATAATAGCCAGAATCAGGGCTATGGCAGCGAGGGATTTTTCGCCTCCCGACAGGAGACTGATGTTTTGTGGTCGCTTCCCGGGAATCTGGATATCGATATCAACCCCTGTTTCCAGGAGATCACTTTCATCAGTCAGGTGCAGTTCCCCCTTGCCGCCAGGAAAGATCCGGGAAAATACTTCCCGGAAACAACCTCTTACAGCCTCAAAGGTTTCGGCAAATCGCTGCCGTGAAACCCGGTTGATCTTGGCGATTGTCTGCTCAAGCGTTTGGACAGAGGCATCGAGGTCCCGGGCCTGGGAAGTAAGGAAATCAAACCGCTCCTTCAGTTGATCATATTCGCTGATCGCCAAGAGGTTGACCTCTCCGAAGGCATCGAGAAGTTGACGGTTCTTCGCGAGTCTTTCCTGCATAATCTTCAGGTCTTCATCATTGAGCTGTTGCACAGCTCTTGCCTGTTCCTGAAGAACGGTACCATGTTTCTCCGCGATCATCCCGCTCAAGCTGTCCATCTGATAGGAGATCTCCCGCGTGACGGTTTCCAGGTCCCGTCCCTGCTTGATTATTTGATCGGATTTTTCCTTCGCCTCCCGGCTCTTGCTTTCCCACTCCTTCAGAGAGGTCTCGGCAAGGGCATAGAGATCTTTTTTTTCCGCAAGGAGTCTTTCCATCTCTGTAAATGACTTATATAGATCTACCAGTTGCAACTCTTCGCGGTCAATTACCCCCTGGAGTTCTTCGACCTGACTGTTCGATGTCAAAGAATCCTCCTTACCTTCCCTGATCTTTTCCGTCAGGATATCGATTTCCGTATTTATTCTCTCAGATGAACTGAGGGCAGATTTTTGCTTTTCCGCGAGCGATGCCTGGCGAACTTTTACTGCGGTTAATTCTCTGTCCCTGTCTTCAAGTTCCCGGCGGAGCTGCCGGGCCTTTTCCTGCAGTACGGCAACTGTCTCCTGGATGGCTACCTCCCGTTTTTTTTGACCTTCGAGATCCTCCTGGCCATTTTTCAGTTTTTCACGGGCCTGTTGTTCCTCTTCATCAAGGTTCTCACTGTTGAACTCGAGGATTTTCAGGGTCTGCTGGATTCGCTTCAGCTCCTCCTGATATCGCTCGACGTCCTTTTTATGGCTGTTACACTGCAATTCCGCCGCATGGATATCGGAGGTCAATGAATCCAGTTCCTCTTCCCCACGCGCCGCCAGAGAGGCGAGGCATTTTTTCCTTATCCCCTCTTCCTGCAGAACCGTGGACAAATCACGAATACCTACCTCCAGTGCTTCCATCTCACGCTTGTTTTTCAGGAGGCTGCGATCACCTTTCCCATTGCGTCCCCCCGTCAAGACGCCCTGGGGGCTGATCATGTCACCATCTGGGGTTACAAAGGTTCCCCGAAATCCGTTTCTATTCCACAGTTCGAGGCCGTTCCGGAGATTGGGAATAAGGAGGACGTCCCCTAGGAGATATTCGGCAATCCCTCGAAAAGATTCAGCCACTTCGATACGATCGATCAGCCGCTCCGATTCCCGTAAATGTGCGGCATTCACCGTTAGCTGGGCGGCATGGCGAACTTGCAGGGGGACAAAGCTGCTTCTTCCCACGGCCGCTTCTTTTAAATAATCGATTGCCTGAACTCCCGCCTCGTGACTCCTGACAACGACGTACTGTAGCTTGTCTCCCAGCACCGCTTCCACAGCAGTTTCATAAGCCTGGGGAACGCGGATCTGTTCGGCAACCAGGCCGATCACCTGATCTTTCGCGACGCCTTGCAAACCCTTCGTTTCTTTGGCCATCATGATCGATCTTGTAGCTTCATTACACCAGACATATCCGTCATGGAGCTCTTTCAAGGACGTAAATCGGGAAGAGCGACTGCTGAGATCTTCCTTTAGACTATCGATTATCCCCTCAACTTCCTGAAGTTCGGTACGGGCATTCTCCCATTCCTCCGCCGCCGTTGCCTTGCTGCTGCGAAGCTGCCCAAGCCTCTCAAGATCCTCGTTCAATGACGCAGCAAGTTCCTTCAGGCGGTCCTCAAGGCGCAAAACACCCTGCCGGTGATCTCCGATATCCTTATTGTTTCTTTCCTTCTTTCTGCCTAGATCATCGAGAACCCTGACCAGATGACCATAATTGTTGTTCAGTCGCGATTTTTCCGCAGCAATGTCAATCAATTGGACCTTGTTCTCTTCGAGATGCTGCTGCCGAGAGGATAATTCCCTTTTGATTTCTGACACCTTGCATTCTCCATCTTTGGTATGGTCTTGTGCCTGGGCGATGTCTGCATCCAGAACCTGCTGCAAGGCAGTAATCCTTTCCAACTCACGAAGCAGCTCCTCATGACGGGCTTTTAATTGCCTGACCTCCTCCCCGAGTCGTTTCTTCCGGGCGTTGATGTCGGCTATCCTGCCTTTTGAGAATTCGACGCCCTTCTCCTTAACCTGGATGTTCGTCCGCAACTGATATATTTTCTCCTGGTATTGGGACCGATCCGACTCCTGGGTTACGACTTCCAGTTTTGCCGCCGCCAGGAGGGTCTCACATGACGCCAGAGATGCCTTGAGCTCGCTTTCCTGCCTTTCCCAGGCTTCCCGCTGTTGCGTAAGGTTTGTGTGTTTTTCACATAATTCAATATAGGCGTAAAAGGCCGCAGCAATCTCATCCTCGCGAATGGCTGTCTTCAGATCTTTATATTGTTCTGCCCGCTTAGCCTGCCGGGATACGGCGTTGAGCTGACTTTTCACCTCCCGGAGGATATCGTTTAGACGTAAAATGTTCTGCTTTGTGGCCTCAAGCTTGCGCAGGGCCGACTCTTTTCGGGTCTTATATTTTGAGATTCCCGCCGCCTCTTCAATAAACTGGCGACGTTCTTCCGGTTTCGCCTCGACAAGAGAAGCAACGCTGTTCTGTTCGATAATGGAGTAAGTACGAGCCCCTACGCCGGTTCCCAGGAAGAATTCCCGGACATCTAGGAGGCGGCAGGTAACACCGTTAACGGCGTATTCACTCTCGCCATCCCGGAAAAGCCGCCGCGTAACGGTCAGCTCTGAGTAAGCGGCATAGGGATCGGGAAAAGTAACCCCATCAGCAGCAAGGATCATGGAGATCTCAGCCATTCCTACGGGCGCCGCTTCCTGGGAACCGTTAAAGATGACATCTTCCATCTTCACGCCGCGGAGGCTCTTAATACGCTGCTCTCCCATGACCCAGCGGATCGCATCAACCACATTGCTCTTCCCGCACCCGTTGGGACCCACTACCGCACTCACTCCCGCAGCAAAATCGAGGACGACCTTGTCCCGGAACGATTTGAAACCACTGATTTCCAAATACTTTAATTTCATCTAAGCACTCAGAACGGACCCTTTATAATTTATTATACTCTATCAAAAGGAAGCTCTGTTGTAAAGAAAAAATACAACATATACATGTGAAGCTCGAATTTAACCACAATATGTAGTATATATAGGGCAGTGTTGCGTTGAGGATTTGGCGATTGCAAGCCCGGTCAAAGAGGGCCTGAAGATGAAATGCAAGATATTGCAGTTATTTCGTTACAGTCCCTTTGAACAGACCTTCCAGAGGGGTTGCACAGTTAGGACAGGCTGATTCCCTGAGATTCAGGCGTTCGATGCGGAAGCCATAGCGGCTGATGAGGAGATTGCCACAATGGGAACAAAACGTGTTTTCCCCCGCCTCTCCCGGCACATTGCCACTGTAAACATACTTGAGCCCCCTTGATCTGCCAATGCCTGCGGCCTTCCTGATTTCCTCGACAGAGGTAATCTTTCCGGCAAGCATCTGGTAGCGGGGATGAAAACGGCTGATATGCCACGGGATTTCTTTCCCCAGAGAAGACAGGAAGTCAGCTATTTGACCGATTTCCTCATCGCTATCGTTCAATCCCGGGATAAGCAGGGTCGTAACTTCCACCCATATCCCCAATTCCTTCATCCTGCTGATTGTATCCAAAACCGGCTGTAGCCGGGCGCCGCATTGCTCCCGGTAAAAATCTTCCCGGAATGACTTCAGATCAACATTAGCGGCATCGAGATAGGGGGCAATGGCATCGACAGCCTGGCGGCTCATATAACCGTTGGTGACAAATACGTTCCCGAGCCCCCGCTCGTGTGCCAGGCGGGAAATATCATAGGCGAACTCGAAAAAGATCGTCGGCTCCGTGTAGGTATAGGCAATGGTCTTCGCACCGGAACGGACGGCCCTTTCCACAATTTCCGCCGCCGAGACAGTGCGCCCCACAATATCTCCCGTCTCACGAGGCAACTGGGAAATCTCGTGATTCTGGCAGAAGAGACAGCGAAAATTGCAGCCCACCGTTGCTATGGAGTAGGAAAGGGAGCCCGGATACAGATGAAAGAAGGGTTTTTTCTCGATGGGATCGACATTTTCAGCCACAACCATTCCATAGTTAAGGCTGTAAAGAATTCCCTCCCGGTTTTCCCGGACGCCGCAAACGCCCCGCTTACCATTCTTTATCCGGCAGGCGTGGGCGCAGAGGCGGCATTGCACCTGCTGATCCGCCAATACCTCGAAAAACATCGCTTTCTTTATCATTTGATAAACTCGTGAAAAGTCAATAAATGGTCATAATTGACGGCTTCGTAAAAGATCCGCAGGCAAGGCGCGCAAATCATGAGTCATGAGGCGTACGTTGTCGTACGCCGCAGTGACGAAGGATGCAGCGCAACGCAGCATCCGGACTTTTTACGAAGCCGTAATCATTTTATCACCCGCACCACCCCCGGCAGGGGTTGTCTACCTTTGCTTTCAAGGAGCGTTGATTCCCGTATCGGTTCCTGAATGGTTACCTGAGTAAAGGTGACAGAAAAGGATAAACCCAGAAAGGCGCCAAGAGGATTATTCATGACCGGCAGGGACTCCTCGATCCCCTTGGCGAAACCATACCAGCTATAAGGTAGAGCGATCACGCTTCCCCAGCGAATCCTTACCCCCGCGAGCTGCCTGCGAATCATTGCCGTCAATTCACCGATGCTGAAGAAGCGGGCGTGGTCATATATGGAGGATCGATAGGAACCGGATAACCGGCGGGTAACACCTATGCAGGAGTATTTGTTGAGAACGCCAATGAAGACCCTTCCCCGGCAAACCCTGATGGCTTCATGAATAGCCTGCACCGGATCAGCGGTAAATTCCAGCGAGGTGATCAGGGTTACAATATCAAACTCATCGTCTGAAAAGGGAAGATCTTCCGCTCGTCCCAAATAAAAGTCCGCTTTGTGGCCAAGTTTTTGCCGGGCGATGTCAAGCATGGGCGCGGAAGGATCGACGCCGGTAACATCACATCCCTTCCTCCGGAAGAGCCACAGATGATCACCGGTTCCGCAGCCGACATCCAATAGCCGTTCTCCCCCCCGGGGCTGGGTCAGATCCAGAATCAAGCTCTTTTCACGGCTGTCAATGTAATGACCGGTGGGCGTTTCGCGCCAGGCATCGTAAGAGCGGGCAATTTCTTCAGGAAAACTCAAGACCGCTAACCTCCAATTGCCGACATGTTTTTTACACACTTGCGGAGAGACTGCTCATCAAACTGGACCTCGTGTTGCCGGGGCTTCCCGGCAATAGCCTCCTTAATAAGCGTCTCCAGTAGATTGTCCGTACAGCCTGTTCGCAGGGGGGTCTTCAAATCGAATTCCTTATCGGACAACAGACAAGCGCGCAGATTTCCGTCCGCCGTCAGCCGTAGTCGATTGCAGCGGTGACAGAAATGATGACTTACGGGACTGATAAAACCGATTTCTCCCATACCGCCGGCGATCCTGTACATCCTTGCCGGACCGTCCATTCTTTCCCGCTCGCCATTTACCGGAATTAAGGTATATTTACCGGCAATGGTCCGCATAATGATTTCACTGGCCAGGTACTTGCCAAGATTATCTCGCCCCGGATGCCCCAGCGGCATCAATTCAATGAATCGTACTTGGTAAGGATTGTCCAGAGTCAACCGGGCAAAATCGATGATTTCATCATCATTGAATCCTTTAATTGCCACGACGTTGATTTTGATTGGTGAAAACCCCTGCGCATATACGGCCGCAATGCCCTGGAGGACATCATTGAGACAGCCCCCCCTGGTTATCTCATAATATTTATCAGGATTGAGCGAATCGAGACTGATATTGATTCTCCTGACCCCGGCTTTAAAAAGGTCTGCCGCACATCTCTCCAGGAGGATGCCATTGGTCGTCAGACTGAGGTCCTGTATCCCGGGCACAGATTTTAGGGCAGCAACGAAAGGAACGATCCCGCGCCTGACCAGGGGCTCGCCGCCGGTGATCCTGACCTTGGCCACTCCCAGAGATACGGCAATCCTCACTACCCTGAGAATTTCTTCATAGCGCAGGATATCGTCATGCCCGATCTGGGACAGCCCCTCCTTGGGCATGCAGTACCGGCACCGGAGGTTGCAACGGTCGGTGATGGAAACCCTTAGATAGTTTATGTCTCTCTGGTAATTATCAAGCATTCTGATTGATCCCTAACATAAATCCGACTCCCATGCAAGGGACTCGCCGGGCTCAGCTCTTGCTTGACCTTCAACGAAAAAACTGCTACTTTCCATCTTACCGAATCTTACACACCCAGGAGGTGGCCATGATTACAACTACGCTGTCCGGCAAAGGTCAGATCGTCATCCCCAAATCCCTTCGGGAGAGCCGCCAATGGCGGCCGGGCACTCGGTTTATTGTCGAGGAGATAGCATCCGGCATCCTTCTGAAACCCAGCCGGCAATTTCCGCTCACCCGTCCGGAGGACGGACTTGGCTGTACCGGTTACCAGGGACCAATCATCAATGTACAGGACATGGAGCAGGCGATTCAAGGGGACATCCGCGAGCGCTGGCGGAAAGGAAAAACGGCATGATCGCTCTGGACACCAATGTCTGGGTCCGTTACGTCACCAACGACGAACCCGACCAGGCAAAGCGGGCCTTGGCTGTTTTGGCCAGAGCAGAGGAAATCTTTGTTGCAAAAACAACGATCCTGGAGTTGGAATGGGTTCTGCGCGCCGCCTATGAGCTTCCTGTAACGGCCATCATCCGGGCCTTGCGGCACATCCTCGGTTTGCCCAACGTGCAGGTAGAAATGCCGGATCAACTGGAGAAAGCGATCGATTTTTATGAAAAGGGGTTCGATTTCGCCGACGCCCTGCATTTGGCATCGAGTCCGGAAGGCGTGTCTTTTTTTACCTTCGATACCGCCTTCATCAAGCGAGCCTGCTCACTCAAAGCACCTGTGAAAGCTTTGTGAAGGGACGGCCGGCGGCATCGCTTGTTATATCTACGCTTCGCCTATTTTCAGATGGTTTCTTCTATTAACGCACCGAATAACCAGCTTCCGAAGTTGTTCTGTTGGATGCCAAGACACGAAAGGACCAACCAGGAACATTCGTGGCCCTATCCTCCAGAATCAAAACATAGAAAGTCGGCTTGCGCTAAGGAGATGCTCTTAAAAGTCTTAGGAAACCTTTATTACACGGTATCTTGTGTTCTACAAAGGTGCACCACATTACTATCGGGAAAAGTATTTCTTTTCGATTGAAAGACACATTTAACGAAAACAAGCTTAAATTATGTGCTAAGCGGGGCTCCGTCCTATATCCAAAAAAGATAATGATCAAATAACCAAATGACTAAATAATCTATTTGGCGGAACGCACCGGGAGTGCCCGACGAGCATCGTCATGGTTCACGAAGCTCTTGGTCTCCCATCCGTGTTCAAAATCTATAAGGTAGCCCCAGGGATTTAACTTTACACCTTCCCAATTAAAGGGAGGGTCTGATGCCCAAAGTTGGTAATGAGATACCTTGATAAACTCTGTCAAATGCACATTAGTATTATAATTGGAAATTTGGTATTTTTTATTTTTGTCGATCAAAGTCTTCAGTTCATCAAGCGTCGGCATTCGCCAATCATTGTAACCGCCACCACGGTAATCATCGCAGTAACGTTTGGCGGAATAATAATTAACATTGTTACCGTTGTCCTTCGCCGCCCACATGAGTTTTGTCCTGGTGTCGAGGACTGTGCCGTCGCTGAAGGCAATGAACCGCCCTTCCCGTCCGGTCTCGGTCACTGATGGAGCCGCCGGGGGCTTTGTCATCGCCAGTTTCTGCTTTTCTTCTTCCAGTTTGCGCCTTTCCTCCTCCAAGGCCGCTTTTTGCTTCAGCAGTTTCCGCTCCTCCTCAATCTTCCTCCGTTCGGCGGCATAATCGACAACTGGGACGCCGGCGACGGGAGCTGATTCAGTCACACTTCCGGGCCGGAAGAAGAACTTCCCCTCCAGCGACGACAGCTCCCACGGCACCTGCCCGGTCTCTTTACGTAGTTTCTGCCTAACACCCTTAAAGACATCCTCAATGGTCAACCCCGGTTCCTGCACATATTCAAGAAGAGCTCTTGCGTATGGGCTGTTTCTCCCTTCTCCGTCTCTCGCTACCTGACCGGGACCGGTGGAATATGAAATGAATGTGCCTGCCGGCGCAGAGCTCACAATGGCGAGGCCACGGGTAGCGCTGCGAAAACTCTTCCCGAAGGGATTATCTCGACAGGCATCCAGCAGCACGATGTTCAGGCCATTGTTGGCATTTTCCATCTCGGCGAGGACTCGTCCAGCATCGAAGGCTTTGAACCGGACATCCGATTCTTTGTTGATTTTAGCCCCTATGGGGATGAGGTAGTTGACCCCATTCACCTGAACTCCATGTCCGGCATAATAAAAAAGACCCACGCCACCTCTTTTCAGCCGGTTTCCGAAGTCCTCGATGGCTTCCTCCATCGACTCAAGATTAGCGTTCTTCTTCAGGATGACCTTAAAACCGAGCTTCTGGAGAGTAGCGGCCATATCTGTGGCGTCATTGACAGGGTTCTTTAAGGGGCCGGTGCTATATGTGCTGTTTCCTATTACCAGGGCTGTGCGCTGTTCTGTGACTGCTTGCAATACTGACGGACGGATAAGAAAAAGGATAGACAGGATAAAGACGATTCTTATAAGCATGGTTTGCATAAAAAACTCCCAATTTACAAACTGATTTTTTTATACTTCAACCATCACCAAATGGCAATTGGATATTATGGATTCCCGATTGAACTGTTGCATGGAAGGAAAAAAGCAGGCAAACAACATTACAGGAAGCTATACGTAACAAAATCTGATTTTCCTATTGATGTTGATAAGTTATGTTGAGTTTACTATTGTCATAAAGTCCTGCATCCGTCAAGTTGATTTTTGATGACAATGTTACCAGATCAACCGCAAGGAGGGATGGGGGGATTTTCATGTAAACTATCCGTTGAAAAAACGAAAAGTGAAGCAGAAAGGTCAAATCCGTCTTGACAGCATGGTTTTTATCCATTAGGAATGAGATAAGAATTTCGGCATTGTACTGCCGCCAGGGAGTCATCGGAGCATGAAAAAAGCGCCCATCACCAAAGCGGGATTTGAAAAGATCAAGAAAGATTTGGAATATCTCAAGAATGTCGCCGTTCCGGAGAATGTCCGGGATATAGAAACGGCGCGCGCACACGGTGACATATCTGAAAACGCCGAATATACGGCTGCCAAGGAAAAACAGTCCTTCATTCATGGCAAGATTCAGGAACTGGAAAATAATCTTGCCACCTCGGAAATCATCGACTTGAAAAATCTCTCCACAGATAAGGTTGTCTTCGGAGTATCCGTTATCATCGAGGACGCGAAAACGGGAAAGGATACCACCTATCAACTTGTCGGCCCCCATGAATCGGATATCGGACTGAATAAGATCTCCGTAACCTCGCCGATCGGTAAGGCCCTGGTGGGAAAGTCCGTCGGCGACACCGCCCGTGTTAACGCCCCCGGGGGCATACGGGAATTTGATGTCATGGATATTTTCATCTCCGACCAGGAATAAAAAAAGGCCGGGAAAGTAAACTTCCCCGGCCGATAATTACTTTTATCTCAATACTGATCAGCCCTTTTCCGCCACTCTGAGACGCATATCCGCTTTCGTAACAGCAGCCTTAACCTTCTCGTAATCCTGATCTTCCTTGGCCATCTTTGCCAGCCTGGCCTCAGCATCAGTCTTTTCCTTCCGGGCCAGATCCTTATCAATCATATCGGACCGCTCCGCCCCTTCGACCAGAATGGTCACCTTGCTGGACAAGACTTCTGCATAGCCCGTTTCCACAGCATATGCTACTTTCTTGTTATCCTTCGTATAACTAAGCTCACCGATCTGAATGGAGCTCAGCAGCGACGCATGACCCCTCAAGACGCCGAATTCTCCTTCACTCCCCGGTACGGTCACCTCTTCCACCTTGCCGCTGAAGGTAAGTTTTTCCGGGGTGACAATTTCCAACATCAATTCATCAGCCATGTGCAATCCTCCGGCTATTCTGACAGCCTCTTTGCCTTTTCAATAACTTCCTCGATACCGCCAACCATGTAGAAGGCC
>JALNVY010000054.1 GCA_023231165.1 Syntrophales bacterium
GACACCAAGCGCATTCTTTACGATAATGATTTGAGTAACATTTCGGAACATTGCTGGGACGAAGGTCCGCCTGCGGCAATCGAGGTCGCGGGGCCAAGAGAAATGATCTATTTCGACCCGCCGAAAAGCAAGGCGGCCATTGTAACCTGCGGTGGTCTATGTCCGGGAATCAACGATGTGATTCGCGCCATCGTCATGGAACTTTACCACCGCTACGGGGTAAGTAATATCATCGGTATCAAGTATGGATTCCAGGGTTTGATTCCCAGATACGGACATGATATGATGGATTTGACACCGGAACTGGTCAAGGATGTTCATGCGGAGGGGGGTAGCATCTTGTCTTCATCCCGGGGGAAGCAGGACATCACGGAGATGGTCAACATCCTCAAGAGGATGAATGTGGATATGTTTTTCTGCATTGGCGGCGATGGAACAATGCGGGCTACGGAACTTATCACGGAAGAAATATCGAAGAGAAAGCTCGGGATCAGTGTAATCGGCATTCCCAAAACGATCGACAACGACCTGAATCTCGTGGACAAGACCTTCGGCTTTGACACCGCCATATCAGAGGCGGTTCATGCTGTTGAGTGCGCCCATGTGGAGGCGAAAGGGTCACCGATGGGCATCGGTCTGGTCAAGCTGATGGGTCGTCAATCGGGACATATAGCCGTTCATGCCGCCCTGGCTCAGAACGACGCCAATTTTGTCCTGATTCCGGAGGTTTCCTTCGATCTGTATGGCGAGAAAGGTTTCCTGAAAGCCCTGGAGAAGCGCCTGCGCCAACGAAAACACTGTGTTATACTGGCTGCGGAAGGAGCGGGACAGGAGTTTTTTCGCCCGGAAGAAGGCAAGATCGAGACGGACGCCTCCGGAAACCTAAGACTGCGTGACATCGGCATATATCTGCGCGGAATAATAGAAGAATATTTCAAGAACTGCGATCTGGAAGTCAATCTGAAATATATCGATCCCAGCTACACAATCCGCAGCGTCCCGGCAACCGCCAGTGACAGTATTTACTGCGGAGCCTTGGGGCAATACGCCGTCCATGCCGGCATGGCCGGTAAGACGGGCATGCTGGTCGGTCTCTTTCGGGGCGAATATGTCCATCTGCCCCTAAAGGAAGTCATGTCGGGTAAACAGGTCGATCCGTCGGGAAATATCTGGATGCGGGTCATTGAATCCACGGGTCAGCCAATGTCCATGAAAAATGACTGATTTAGGCAATGACGTCAAGATTAAGTTTGATGAACACGTAAAAATCGACGGCTTCGTAAAAAGGTTCGCAGGCAAGGCGCGCAAATCTTGAGGAATGAGGTATACTTGGCGTACGCCGCAGTGACGAGGGATGCAGCGCAACGCAGCATCCGGGCTTTTCACGAAGCCGTCAGAAATTGCTTGCATATTTCCGTCTTATATTGTAGCAACCACGCCACTACAATTTGAGGAGCGAGGGATATGTCCAGAATGTGCGAGGTATGCGGGAAAAAGCCCGTCAGCGGTAATAATGTAAGCCATGCCAACAATAAGACTAAAAGGGTCTGGAGACCGAATCTACAGAAGATCCGCGCCATTGACGAGAAAAGCGGCGCCGTCAAGAGAGTGAAGATTTGTACGCGCTGCCTCCGTTCCGGCTCCGTGCGCAAAGCGGTTTAATTATAAATCCGGATTAAATCCGACCCTCCGGATCGCCGTGAGGGTCGGCTCTAAGAAATCACCGTAATCTTTCACCAATTCCATTCCCTGGTTCATGACGTCGGTAAGCCCGGCGATGGCCTGCCCATCATCACGGGAAATGCCGTATTTGTGCGCAAAAAACTGGATCCGCCCTTTGAGGGTCATAAAACGTCTGATCCGTTTCAGGGTATATACCGCCGCCCCTTCCATCGATGCCTCTTCGATACTCTGCACAGGCATTCCATACAACCAGGCAATATTTTCACTGAACTCGACGAGTTTTTCTGTAGCGGTGTAACTCATGGCATCGCTAAGGAGGATGAGAAGTTTTTCGCTCTCTCCAAGCCGCTCAAGATGCAGGGCAAGGTCAAATGTCATCTCGATAATCATGTGGGACCGGTAGGCGGCGTGGGCATAAGGAATCGGTGTTCCCTGATTCTCATAGATCTCAAGGAGCGGTTGCACGAGGGGTCGCCCCTTGAGATATGTATAGCCTTGGGAATCGGGATTGAATTCCATGACGGGTTGGCTTGTAATCGATCCGTGATGGGAAATGTCATCAACCATCAAATGAAAATGGACGAAGGCGTTTTTTTGGTACTTTGCCGGCAGCGTGCAGCGGCGGGGAATGCCGTGGGTGACCTCGGCAGTAATATCTTTATGAATCGGCAGCAGATCCGGACAGATGTTGTAAATAAGGAGGTCGGGATGATTCCTGACAAATTCTTCTCCCCCCGGATAATTCATAAGGAGCCAAGTATGGGTCATCATCAGCATGGGGAAGCGTCTCTCATAATATTTATTTTGTCAAACCGATGGCCGTAATTTATGACTGGATGATCCGGAAATCAACAGATTTTTTCAGCTCGGAAAGGATTATCTGAAAATCATCTTGAAAATCAGGCATGATCATTATCCGGACAATGGCCTCCCTGGAATCGATGGTGGTGATGGATGATAACCTTTCGTATCCCTCCAATAAAAATTGCAGCCGCACGAGATCTTTTCTGGATAACTGCAAATAGATGTTCATATTTCTCTCTGCCTCCGCTCATGAGACTATGACTCGCAACAAACCCTGTCTTTTCCGTTCTTTTTTCCCTGGTACATTAACTGGCCAACCCGATGACGAAGGCCGGGATCGGTGAAGCGTCGCTAATGATATGCAACCATTGTGCACCATTCCTGAGCGCCTCTTCGGCCCGCTTCCGCACGGAGTCCGAGAATTCCAGTTCCTGGATTCTCTGTTTTAAACCGGATATCTCTTCGATCAGTTCAGCATTTATCATGGCTTGGTCATTCATCTTGAAATCTGATACCTTCGAGTTGAAACCCCTCTTCCATGAAGAGCATCAGACAGGCATCTACTGCATCTGTGTCATAGAGAAGTCCCTTATTCTTTTTGATTTCTTCCAGGGCGTTCTCAAGTCCGAGGGCGGAACGATAGGGTCGGTGAGAGGCCATGGCATCAATCACATCGGCTATAGCTATAATCCTTGATTCCAGCAAAATATCAATGTTTGACCGCCCATTAGGATAGCCGGAGCCATCCATTCTCTCATGGTGTTCCAGGATAATCCTCGCTACAGGCCACGGGAACTCAATGTTCTTCATGATATCATAACCTGCCTGAGGGTGTGTCCTGAGCATTTGCATTTCAATGCTTGATAACTTGCCGGGTTTGCTGAGAAGCTCTGCCGGTATGTACATCTTGCCGATGTCGTGTATGACCCCTGCCATCTGAATGCCTCTGATCTGCTCTTCCGAAAAATTCATTTTTTTAGCAATGGCAGTGGCAAGCCTGGCTACCTTATCCTGATGACCTGCCGTATACGGGTCTCTTGTTTCCACAACCATCGACATCGCTTTTATCGTGTCTCCCATGCTTTTCTCTAACTGCCTGAGGCCTTGTTGGATTTTTTCTTCGGCTTGCCTGTATTTGGTTATATCATCAATGGTCAATACCACCTCGCTAATATGGCCCTGCTCATTAAAAATGGGAGATCCATTAATCAACAGGAACACCCGTTGTCCATCAGACGACTCAATGGCATGACGGAGCCCATAGACCGGATTGCCGGTGTTCATCACCAAGGCGAACGGCAACTGCTCTTCAGGAAGCGGATTCCCGTCAAAGTCGGTGATATGCCAATCTGAAGAGCTATAGCCCCGTTGGGTGATTTCATTTTTCGTAAGACAAAATATGTCCTCAGCCCGTTTGTTGGCAAATACGATTTGTCCCTTACGGTCAACAACCGTAATACCTGCAGGACTGGTCTTCATGATTCGATCGACCATGCTGCGCTCCCGGAGCACTCTCTCTTCCAGCAGTTTCCGCTCGGTAATGTCGCGGAAGATTCCCAAGAGGTAGTCGCGCCCGTTCAGCGCAATGTTGGCTGCACGGATTTCCACCGGAATCGACGCGCCGCTTTTCGACAAGAGGGTGTCTCCCAGAGCCAGACCGGCATCACCCTCTCGGTGTTTTTGGTAGCTCGGGGATTGCCCATCGATCTCTTCTTGCGGGGGGTGGAGAATGGACTGCGCCTGTCCCACAAGTTCCGTCTTTTCCCGCTCCACCATGCGGCACAGGGCTTGATTGCAGTCCGAGAGCGCGCCTGTCTCGACGTCGGTCAGCGCGATCCCATCTTGGGCATTATCGAAGATAGAGCGGTATCGCTCTTCCGCATCGCGGATCTGTATATTCAACCAAGTATTTTCCAAGATGGGTGAAATGATGCTCACCAGTATGCTGAGCGCCTTCACTTGTCCCAGCGTCATATGGCGGTGACCCCGCGTGACATTGACATTCAGCACGCCGACCAGATTGCCTCCCGCCATCATCGGCATCGAAACAGCGGCGCGAATATCGGTGCGCGGACTGACAGGAGAAAAACGGGGATCATCAACCTCTCCATTGATGATCACGGTCTCGCGATTACGCGCCACCCAGCCGGCAATGCCACGCTCCATAGGCACGCGCTCCCCGATGTACTCTCTATGACCGCCGCGGGAAACGGCCACATAAAGCTCTTTGCCGTCACGGGTCGGGAGCATGATGGACACCTCATCCGCGTTGCATTGCTGAAGGGTGGCATCAGCGACTTTATTCAGAATAGCGTTCAAATCGGAAGAAAAAGCGATCACCTTCCCCAGTTCATGAATGGCCACTGTTTCCCGCAACTGTATATTTTCCATCCGCAGACTGCGTACTTCCATGGCGCGGGAGAGTAACGGCAGAAGCGTATTCAGCTTGAAAGGCTTCAGAACATAATCAAACGCGCCTGTCTTCATTGCCTCCACAGCCGTCTGAACCGTCCCATGCCCGGTCATGATGATGCCGACAAGATTAGGATCAATTTCAAGACCGGCATGAAGCAGGGCAATGCCATTCATTTCCGGCATCATCAAATCCGTCAGCAGCAGGTCGTAATCCTGTTCCAAAAGAACCTTCAATGCATCGGTGCCGGTGGTAAATCCCGTCGTTTTGTACCCTTGCACGGCGAGCGCCTCACAGAGAGCCGTCATCAGCTCGACTTCGTCATCAACAACCATGATGCGTCCCACTTTGAAATCTTCATGATTCTTCATATCTGCCACCACCTGTTTAATGGGTCATTCATCCTCTAGCCATGCTGAATTACTTCCATTTGAGAAAGGCAGGGCGATGTATACCCTTGTCCCATTTCCAGCCCCCCCCTCACTTGTGATATTGAGTGTTCCATTGTGCGCCTGAGCTATACGCCTGCAAATGGCCAATCCCAATCCTGTTCCTTTTCCTTCCGGCTTTGTGGTATAGAAGGCTTCCAGAACTTTGGGCAGGATCTCAGGCGGTATGCCGACACCCGTATCGGCAATCTCGACGCAGATCTGCTTTTCTTCGGGACGTTTGGTCACACGGATCGTAAGCGTCCCTCCCTCAGGCATGGCATCGCTTGCATTCGTGAACAGGTTCAGAAATAACTGCCTTAATTGCTGGCGATCCGCATGGATAAGCGGTACCTCGGGTTTAAATTCCCGTGCAACGGCAATCCCATGATTGCGTAAGTGGTACTGAACAAGTTCAAGGGTTTTTTCGATCTCATCACACACGCTCACGGTGGAGATCTGCTGTTGACTCCGGCGGCTGAATTGCAAGAGGTTGGTGACGAGGTTGCCCATTCGCTCGACTTCCTGTCCAATGATTTCCAGTTCCCGCCGACGTGGATCATCCCCGCTGGTCTGGGAGATGAGCGATTCAGCTCTCAGGCTGACGGTAGCAAGCGGATTATTCAGTTCGTGGGCAATACTCGACGCCAGTTCCCCCATCGTTGCAAGTTTCTCCGCCTGCAAGAGCTGCTGTGACATGGTCTTTACTTCATCGCTCCTTGCCTGAAGAGCAGCTTCCGCCGCCTTGCGTTCGTTCACTTCAATACGAAGAACCGCTGTCCTTTGATCGACTATTTCTTCGAGACCTTGATTTAGTCTTTTTAATTCATCCTGAGCTTCGATCAGTTCAAGGTTCTTATTAACCGCTGTTTCATATGTGGAAAGAAGAAGGTTGACAATCTGTGATCGGGTCGAATCAATAAAATAGTTTTCGCCCCTATAGGAAATATTGATAGCTTTTTGAGGTGGGTCTTTACTTTTCAGATTTTCTTTCAGGTTCTGAAGCGTCGAGATGAGATGGCTTTCATCGTAGGGCTTGGTGAGGAATTTATCGGCGCCGGATTGCAGCGCCCAGATGACCGCCTGCGGCTGGGAGAGAGAGGTCAGAAGGATTACCGATATGTCCCGGTATGACTCATTTGCTTTGATCTGCCGGCAAAGTTCATAGCCATCCATTTCCGGCATGATGATATCGGAGATGACGATCAGCGGTTTGGATTTCTTGATCGACCGGAGAGCTTCGCTTCCATTGGAGGCAACGGTTACATCATAGCCTTTCTCTTCGAGGATATGCTGCAATTGCATGGCCTGCGTCAGACTGTCTTCGACAATCATGATTTTGATCTTATCCATCTATCCTCCTTATCCTCAGCAAGCCCGCCAGAAACGCTGCAATTTTTGGCGGTGAAAGCTCGTAGGTGGCGGCATTCAAATTCACCGCTTCACCCGGCATGCCGTAAACAACACTACTCTCCTTATCCTGCGCAATGGTAATGGCGCCTTTCTCTTTCATCACTTTCAACTCATTAGCGCCATCTTTCCCCATGCCTGTGAGGAGCACGCCTACAGTGTTTTTTCCAAAAACATCTGCAACAGATCGAAAAAGATACGAAACAGCGGGCCGCAGCCCGTTTTCAGGTTGAGTTCCTTCAAGAACAATCCTTCCTCCGACATCCATTCCCATATGAACGCCATCCGGGGCAATATAGGCATGACCCGGCAGGGGGAATTCATGGTGCTTGGCGATCCTGACGGGAAACAGACAAGAATTCGCAAGCCAGTCCGCAAAACCTTGAATAAATCCCGGTGCAATATGCTGGACAATCAGAAGGGGGGCGCGAAAGTCTTTGGGCAGTCCCGATAAAATCGCCTCTATCACCGGCGGGCCGCCTGTCGAAGCTCCGATGGCAACGGCTTTAATGTCCGTTGTTGCGTGGATAAGGTCGTTAATGGCCAATCCTGCGGGGGTATCTTTCCCATGGTTTGTTCGCGGCCGCCGCCGGATCACTTTCACCTCGGACATCAGTTTTACCGTCTGAATCAATTCTTTGCTCAGCCGGGGATAGTCGGGATGATTCACGCCTACGGGCTTTTCAAGCGCGGCGAGGGCGCCTACCTCCATCGCCCGAAAGGTCTTTTGCACCTCTTTGTGGTCCCAGCTTGCGCTCACAATCACGATCGGCGTGGGCGTCGTTTCCATAATGATTCGCGTAGCCTCGAACCCGTCCATCTTTGGCATGTTGATATCCATCGTTACGATGTCGGGTCTTTTATCTTGGACCGCCTTAACGGCTTCCTCGCCGTTGCCAGCCGTACCAATGACCTGGATGGCCGGGTCTGAAGAGAGGATGTGACTCAGCAAGCCTCGTACGACCTGAGAATCTTCAACAATGAGAACCTTGATCATTTTTATCTCCGTTATCTAAATGAGTCTCCTGATCACTTCCAGCAGATTGCTCTGATCGAAACTGCTCTTCACAATATATGCGTTGGCGCCGACATCGATGCCCCGTTCCTTGTCTTCACGAGATTCCAATGCGGTGACCAGCACAACGGGGAGTTCGGAAAGTTTTTTATCCCCCCTTATCTTTTCTGTCAGGTTAAAACCGTTCATCCGCGGCATGTCCACATCAGATACCACAATATCGAACTTCTCCGATTTCAGCAGTGTCAGCGCGTCAATTCCGTCAATGGCCGTCAACACAAGATAACCGGACGTTTCCAGAATGTTTTTCAATAACATCCTGGATGTAATGGAATCCTCGACCACAAGCACGGATTTTTGGATCACCGCGTCCTTCGTTTCTGTAAGGCCTGGCTTTGGACCGTGGAAGGCATCTCTAACCGCAGATTTCATCAAATCTGAAACATTGAGAACCGGCGCGACTTTACCTGACCCGAGAATGGTGGCGCCGGCGATGTTCCGTACGCGGGCAAGGGGTTGGCTTAAAGGTTTAATGAGGCATTCCTGCTCATTTAAGACCTCATTGGCAATAAAGCCGATCCGTTTCCCCTGTAACTCAAGGACCAGGACGGTCATCATGGGACGATCTCCGTTTTTTTCCGCAAGTTCAAGAATATCTGTGAGTCTCACAATGGGAATCGTCATGCCGCTCAAAGACAGCGTATCCCGGTTCTCGACAGTTTTTATTTCTTCGTGTTTTACCCTGACAACCTTCTCCACGTTGGTTGTGGGAATGATAAATTCACGTTCTGCAACCGTCACGAGAAGCCCCCTGAACGTAACTAGTGTCAGGGGCAGGGTCATTCTGAATGAGGTTCCGGTGTGTCGACGTGTTTTGAGCACGATCTGCCCGCCAAGGTTTTCTACTTTCTCCCGGACAATGGCCAGTCCGAGACCCCGGCCGGAAAGATCCGTAATGATCGGGCTTGTCGAAACGCCTGACCGGAAGACAACCGCCGGCAGATCCTGGTCGGTCAGCTTCGCCGCATCTTCCGATGAAATAATGCCGCGCTTGATTGCCGCATCTTTTAATGATTGCATATCCATACCGTTTCCGTCATCGGAAAGCAGGATATCCACTTTGTTGCCTTCCATGCTTGTAACTACGATTTTAATTTTGCCGCGGGGGGCTTTTTTATTTCGCAGCCTGACGTCAGGTTGTTCAATCCCGTGATCAATCGCATTCCTCATAAGATGAATGAAAACGACCCGCATTTCCTCCAATATTCGTTTATCGATCTCTATTTCCCCGCCACTGAGCACCAGTTCAATATCTTTTCTCTGCTCACGGGACAGGTCGCGTACAAATTTCGGGAAGGCTTCAAGCAATGTTGAGAATGGCAGCATCAGAATCTTCTTCATTTCCCCAAGCAGATTATCCACCATCAGTTCCGTTGTGGAACAATGCTGGTCGGCATTTCGCCTGAGCATGAGCAGCTTACTTTCCAGAGATTTCATATGCTCATAAGTCAGATTGCTAAACTCCAAAATTGTGGCGTTTTGTACATCTTCCCGCCTTCTTTTTTTACCCTGCCGGTCATCTTTCTCCTGGAGACGACGGAATTCGCATATTGTCGGATATATCTTTGACCATTCTTTATGCCAAAGTTCATACATATCAATCAGATCGAGTACTTCCGTTGCACGTTGATCAGCCATCAGTTTCAGGGAGAGCATTTCTTCGCCTTGCCTTAAGATCGCATCCATCTTCTCGACAGAGATGCGAATGGTATTAGAAGGCATTAGTTCCTGACGGCGAACTGGCTCATCCGACTGAATTGCCGGAGGCTCAGGCAAGCCGCTTGAAACGTCGACCTGACCCGCTGCCACTTTGGCTATTTTCCCAATAATCTCTGACATTTTTCCCTTATCAATGCATGCATCCTCCGGAAGAGAAAGATTTAATTCATTGAGAATGTCCACGGCCTGGTGCAAGGTGTCATATACAAAGGGAACCAGTTGAATCTCCCGGTGTTTCATAACGGAAAATACGCTTTCGAGAGATTGACAGATGGTCTCGATTTCGGTCTGGTTGACTGCCCGGGCGGCGCCTTTCAAGCTATGGGCCTCACGAAACACCGTTTCGATGATCCCTGCTTTAACCTGCATATCCGGGTCTTTTTCCAACTCAATGAGCCCCGATGTGATGTTCTTCAGGTGTTCGCCTACCTCAACCTTGAAGGTCGAAAGGAGTCTCTTTGCGAATTCATCACTTTCACCGGCCATATTCTATTTCCCCATTTCACACCTTGTAGAGTTTCACAATCTCCTGTAATCTCTGCCCCAGGCTATGGAGGTTGTGCGCGGCCCGCTCCGTCTGCTTTGTTGTGGATGCCGTTTGCGCGCTCGCTTCTCTTATGTTCTCCATGGCCAAGACGACCTGGTCCATCCCGATGAGTTGCTGCTGGCTCGATGCGGCGATCTGCATTGCGGCATTGGTCGCTTCCGTAACGCTCTCCGCCAGAGTGTCTATCGATTCACCTGCCTGGGTTGAGAGCCGCACGCCCTCCTCAACCGCCTTGCTTCCCTGTTCCGTTGCCATAACCGCCGAACCAATGGCCTTCTGAACATCAAAGAGGATGTTGCGAACCTGCGTCGTTGCCTGTTTTGATTGTGCCGCAAGACTCCGGATCTCCTGGGCGACCACGGCAAATCCTTTTCCCTGCTCGCCTGCTTTCGCCGCCTCAATGGAAGCGTTCACCGCAAGGAGGTTCGACTGCTCCGCAATATCATTTACCGTCGCGATGATTTCACCGATCGCCTGGCTCTGCTCGCTTAACCGGACAACCATATCCGTAATAGAATCCATCTGCTCTCTGATACGGTTCATGCCGTTGACGGTATCTTCTATTGATTTCAAACCAGTCCGAGATATCTCTGCCGCCTTCTGGCCGAGGTCGGAAACGTGTTTTGCCTTCTGATTGGCCAGCTCCGCCGTCTGTTTGACTTCCTCCACCGTTGTGGTGGTTTCACTCACAGCAGTGGCTGTCTCGGCAGCGCCGGAGGTCAGTTGTGATACGGAAGCCATGATTTCACTCCCGGCTGAAGCAAGCACATTGACACCTTCTATAATCTGCTCTATCTGATTTCGCAGTTTCTCCACCATAGTTGAAAAGGCATTCCCCAGGGTATCTGCATCGGAGAGAGGCGTCACCTTTACTGTGAGATCGCTTGCGGCAATCTTCTCCGCAATTTGCGCTTTTTCCTTGAGAGACCGAATCATGAGGGCAAATGCCCGGGCAAGACTGCCGATTTCATCCTGACGAGCCTCGGAAGTAACCTCCACAGCCAGATCGCCGCCGGCAATCTTCTGAGCTGCACCAACGATATTGATTAAGGGAAGGGTGAGGCTCCGGGCAAAAAAGTAGAAGAAACCGGAAGCCAGGAAAAGGAAGATCACACCGATGGTAATGATCACGTTACGGACAGAATGAGCGGAAGCATACAGCTCATCGGTTGGAATGGCGGTGACAATACTCCATCCGGTCAGCGATTCATAGGCAATGGCCGCCACTTTTATTATACCATCGAGTTCATACTCTACGATGCCTGATTTGTTCTGTTCAGTCATCTTCGCTACAGCCTCCATTCCCTTGACCTGGGAAATATTCACTTTCAAGATATTTTCTTTTACAGGATGGGTTACATAGAGATTGTTCTTATCGACGATGTACGCATAGCCGGTTTTGCCTATTTTTATTTTGTCTATTATATCGGTCAGATATTTGAGTTCCATGGCGGTCACAACGACCCCCATGATTTCTTTTCCAGTGGAAGCATAGATCGGGCTCGCCGCCGTGCAGATAACCCTGCCGGTCGCCCTTGAAATCACGACCGAACCCACATTGGGTATTCCTTTAAGCGCCTTATCAAGGTAATCTCTGCCCGCAAGATTAAGCCCCTTAAGTTTTCCGCTCTCAGAGGAGGCAAAAGCAATTCCGTTTTTGCCAACAAGCAGGATGCTTGAAAAACGGTCCCCCTCGGCGTCTTTCATTTTTGTAAGTTCTTTTTGGACAAAAAGAATCTCATTCTGACTGTTCTTCTCCCCTTCCCTTCCCACTTTCTCTGCAGCGGCAATCACGCTATTGGAATAAGAAATATTCCTGACCGTCATGAGTTGTTCCGTCATGCCGATCCCCAAGGCTCCTGCAAGACTTTCGGCAATGCTGATCATATCTTCCTTTTGCATCTTAGAAATGCTCCGCGAAGATTCATACACCGAAACAA
>JALNVY010000055.1 GCA_023231165.1 Syntrophales bacterium
ATAGGAAAGATGCTGATAGTCGCAGCCTCCGCACTGGGTAAAATATGAACACCGGGGGGCAATCCGCAGCGGGGAAGGCTTGACAAGTTCGTGTATGATTCCGTGGGCATGCCGTTTCTTAACGTCAGTCACCTTCACGGCTACCTCATCCTCCGGGGCGGTATAGGGGACAAAGACAGCCTGATTTTGATACCGTCCGACGCCTTCGCCGCCGAAGGCGATATCCTCGATGACAAGGGGAATGATCATCCCCTCCCTAAGGATGGAAACTTTCTCTGTAACATTCATAACAAATTCATCCTTGAGAAATAATAGGGGCGCTGTCCCCTTATCTTTTGTTTCACTTTACAATCCTTCCGATTGCTGCTAATGACCCGCCATCAAGTCAATAGTTATCGGAGTACAATACTTTGGACGATCCCAATATACACCGCCTGTCCTATGAAGGCAAAGAATTGATTCTCGTCGGCGTCGCTCATGTTTCCCGGGAGAGCGCCGAATTAGCCGAGGCGGTGATTGCCGCGGAACGTCCCGACGCCGTCTGCGTTGAGCTCTGCAAATCCCGCTATGAGGCCATCAAGCAGCGTGATAAATGGCAGGAAATGAATATTGTCAAGGTGATCAGGGAGAAACGGACCTCGGTCCTGTTGTTCCAATTGCTTTTGGCCTCTTTCCAGAAGAAGATAGCGGAGAAGTTCGGGATTACTCCCGGCGAAGAGATGATCAGGGCCATCGCCAAGGCGGAGGAAGTGGGGGCCGAAGTGGTCCTTGCGGACCGGGAAATCCGGATTACCCTCCTGCGGGCCTGGCGGAAAATGGGATTCTGGACAAAGATCCGGGTCCTCCCCGAGATGATCGTTTCCCTTTTCTACACCGAAGACATTACGGAAGAAGAAATAGAGAAGCTCAAACAGCAGGACGTCCTCGAAGTGGCCCTCCAGACCTTCGGGAAAAAACTGCCGTCCCTGAAGACGACCCTTATTGATGAACGGGACGAGTATCTGTCCCATACCATCAGCCACGCCGCCGGGAAGAAGATTGTCGCTATTGTCGGCGCCGGGCATATGCCGGGCATCAAAACGCACATCGGCCATGTTGTGGACATGGAAACCCTTAACCAGATCCCGCCGCCGGGCCTCTGGGCGCGATACGCCGGCTGGGGATTTTCCGCCGTTATCGTCTTGATGTTCATTGCCGGATTTTTCTATTCCGGCGGGAAGACAAGTATGGACATGATCATCATGTGGTCGGCTATCACGGCGGCCTGCGCCGGCGTCGGCGCCCTGATCATGCTGGCCCATCCACTGACGATTCTCTCCGCCGCCCTATCGGCTCCCATTGCCACCATCCATCCCCTCATCGCCACGGGCTGGATAGCCGGTCTTGTCGAGGCAACCTTGCGGAAACCACAGGTCCGTGATTTCCTGGCCCTGAAAGACGACATCAGCTCGGTACGGGGATTTTTCCGCAACAAGATTACCAGATTATTGATCCTGGTGGCGTTTGTGAACCTGACCACGTCTGTCGGTACCCTCGTGGCCATTCCCGTGGTCATGAAATACTTTTTTACCAAGGTGTAATATGGCGTCCCCGAGAACCTCCGGCCTTTGTCCCAATTGCCGCAAGCTGATAAGTCTCGATGAACCGGCATGCCCCTATTGCGGCATCGCCAATCCGGGGTCGCGCTGGCGTACGTCTTTCCTGAGCCGCTGGACGGGCGGCAATCTCGATCTCGTCCGGCTGATCATTTACACCAATGTCGCCTTCTATCTCCTGTCCATCCTCATCAATCCAGCCGGAATGGGCATCACCATGAACCCGCTCATGCTCTTTTCCCCTTCGGAAAGCAGCCTGTTCCTCCTGGGGGCCACGGGATCCCTGCCGATTACCCAGTTTCATCGCTGGTGGACCCTGATCACCGCCTCCTTTCTCCACGGCGGCCTCCTCCACATCTTCTTCAACATGATGGCCCTCAATCAATTGGGGCCCTTTGTCGTTGCCGAATTCGGCGTTAATCGTTTCGCCGTTATCTACACCGTGACGGGCATCGCCGGCTTTCTCCTTTCCTATTTCGCGGGGATTCCCTTCACCATTGGCGCTTCGGCAAGCATCTGCGGCCTCATCGGGGCCATTCTCTATTTTGCCAAGAGCCGGGGCGGTTTTTATGGGGATGCGATGTACCGTCAAGCCATGGGCTGGGTCGTCGGCCTCGTCCTCTTCGGTCTCCTGATTCCGGGAATTAACAACTGGGCCCACGGCGGCGGCCTGGTTGCGGGGATTGCGGCGGCGTTCATCCTCGGTTACGAGGACCGGCACAAGGAAACATCATTTCATCGTATCCTGGGGAATGTCTGTATCTTCGGAACCGCCGGCCTGCTAATCTGGGCTGCCCTGTCGGCATTTTACCAGATTTTTCAGTACAGGGCGTATTTCCATTGAGAGAACAGGGCATAACGGATGGGAAATGATTTTTACATGGGCGGACCGGATTTTTTATCTTTAGGGAGGGAAACAAAATGAAAAGGGCTATTTCTATCATCATCTTGATCTTCATCATCGGGCTTCTGGCGGGTTGTGAAGGCGGAGTCGTGGTCGGAGGAAAATCCATGGGCGTGCAGGACGGGCAATTTGTTCGTTCCAGCGGTTATATGATTGGCTCGTACCCTTATCCTTTCGATGCCGTCTGTCAGGGAATCGACGATACTCTCAAGGATATGAAGGCCGTAACCACCGAAAAACAAATTAAGATCGGCAAAGCGAGTATAATTGCCACTCTCCAGGGTGAAAAGGTTACCTTTGAGGTGGAGTTCAAGGAAAAAAGCAAAACCGACGTGTCAATCCTGGTTGGGATGGGGGGAAGCAATATCGCCTCTCAGCTCATTCATGACCGTTTGCGGCAGACCCTGATAAAAACCGCGAAATAACAAGCTGCTTTGCCTCCTCGGTGGTGGCAATCTCGCCGTTGAGCTGGGCATCTTCAATCTTGTTCAGGATCTCCCGAAACAGCGGGCCGGGCTGGAAACCGAGTTCCTGCAGATCGTGGCCCGTCAGAAGACGGGGAGGATGCAGGTCCTCCGTCGTGAGTTCTTTGAGCTTACCCCGGCAGAATACGTCATTGTCGAGGTGGCCGTGGCTCCCCAGACAATCGAGGCGGTGCAGGGCCAGATGGAGATCGAAATCCGGCATTCTCAGGAACTTCTTCACCGTGTTGGGCCGCATATCCTGAACATGCATGAAGCGCATGTGGTTCTCAATGAGGGCAAGGACGACGCCCATATCCGCCTTGGAAAACTTCAGACGCCTCATGATTGCGGCGGCGATCTCTGCCCCTTTTTTTACATGGTCATAGAAATGAACCCCCGTCTCGTTTTCCGTTCGCGTTACCGGTTTACCCACATCATGGAGGAGGGCCGCCCAGGCTAACCGGCCGTAGGCCTCCTGATCGTGCCCCCTCTCCCGGGGCAACAGAGCGAGCATGATCATGGTATGCTCCCAGACGTCCCCCTCGGGATGAAACCGGGGCGGCTGGCTAACCCCCCGCAGGCCCTCGATTTCGGGAAGGAGTTGCGACAAAAGCCCCGTGGCCTGCAGCGACTCCATGCCTTGATGGGGACAGGGGCCGGTGAGAATCCGGGTCAGTTCCTCCCGGACCCGCTCGGCGCTTACCCGGGCAATGTCCGCTGCATGCCGTTTGATCGCCCCTAATATATCTGCGTCAATGAGAAAATCGAGATTGGCGGCAAAACGTACCGCCCGGAGCATCCGCAGATGATCTTCGGCAAATCTCTCTTCTGGATTGCCGATGGTCCTGATCACCCGTTTCTCAATATCCGCTACACCGCCTACATAATCAACGATCTCCCCCGTTTCGGGATCCATGAGGAGACCGTTGATGGTAAAGTCCCGGCGGTAAACGTCCTCTCTTGCCGTGGCAAAGGAAACCTGGGAGGGATGGCGGCCATCCTCGTATTCCGCCTCTTTCCGGTAGGTGGCCACCTCATGGGCGTGGTTGCCATCGCTGACGAGGATCACGCCGAAACTGATCCCTACAGGATAGGTCCGGGGGAAAAGAGCCATGACTAGTTCCGGATGGGCGGAGGTCACGATATCGTAATCTTCAGGGGCTTCGCCTCGGAGGAGATCCCGAACACAGCCGCCGACGAAAAACGCCTCATGGCCGGCGCTGCGCAGGGTGCGCACAATGTGAAACGCTCCTTGCCCCATCCCCTCTAAGCTATCAGGTATCGCCACCGTCATCGCGCATCGCCTCCTGCCGTTTGTTTCTCTGATAGTTGTGTCATTCCGTTTCTAAATCAAAGATGAAATCAAGGCGGCGAGACAGAGGCGACGAAGACGTATTCTTCATACGTCGAGGAGCCGATTGCCGATACCAACGAAGATAGCGCTTTGATTTAGAAACGGAATCATTTCTCCTCGTAATCATCTGGCAGTACTTGCGGGTTTTCCTTTCTCGCCCTCCAGTACCGGTATCCGAAGAAGATACCAAACACCAAGGGTACCCCACCGATAATGACATTTTCCACCGTCCAGGGAGGCCGGAGAAAGAAAACAGCCCAGAAAATTACCGAGACAACGATGAATGCCCACGTAGCCTGAATCATTAAGTCCTCCATTTATTCATTTGTTATGGCGATCGGTCATGATTTTTTCATCTTGCCGATTTTAATGGCGCACAAGTCACCGCACATGGTGCAACCTTCTTCATTGGCGCTGGCGCTCTTTTCGAGGAGTGCCGCCACTCGTTCCGGATCGATGGATACATCCACCTGCCCCTGCCAGTTGAATTCCTTCCGGTACGTCGCCATGAGCCGGTCTTTTTCCATCGCCCCCGGCAGTCCTTTGGCTAAATCGGCGATATGAGCCGCGATTTTGGAGGCAATGACCCCTTCCCGGACATCCGCCAGCGTCGGCAGGCGGAGATGTTCAGCCGGGGTGACGTAGCAGAGATAGTCCGCTCCCGCCGCCCCGGCAATGGCGCCGCCGATGGCAGACGTGAGATGATCGTATCCCGGTGCGATGTCCGTCGGCAGAGGCCCGAGGACATAGAAAGGGGCTCCTTCACAGATTCTTTTCTGCAGCAGAATGTTGCTTTCAATATCCTTGAGGGGAACATGCCCCGGCCCCTCGATCATAACCTGGACGCCACGGCTCTTTGCCCTTTTTGCCAGCTCCCCCAGCAGGATCAGTTCCTGGATCTGCCCCCGGTCCGTGGCGTCGGCAAGGCACCCCGGCCTCAGTCCGTCTCCCAGGCTCAGGACCATCTCGTATTTCCGGGCAATCTCCAGCAGGCGGTCGTATTGTTCATAAAGGGGGTTTTCCTTGTCATTGCAGGCCATCCAGTGGGCGGTAAAGGAACCTCCCCGGCTGACGATCCCCAGCAGACGTCCCTGCGCCTCGACGGCAGCGACGCTGCGCCGGGTTACCCCGCAGTGGACGGTGATGAAATCCACGCCATCCTGGCCGTTTTCCTCGATTACCTGGAAAATGTCGTCGTCGGTCATCTCCACAATGGCCTTGCCCTGGGCAAGCAAGCGCACCGCCGCCTGATAAATGGGGACGGTGCCGATTATCAGGGGCGACGCCGCAACGATGGCCTGACGGATAGCCCGGATATCGCCTCCCGTGGAGAGGTCCATGATCGTGTCCGCCCCGGCGGCGGCGCAGACCCGCACCTTTTCCAGTTCTGCCTCCACATCCACCCGGTCTTTGGAGGTTCCGATATTGGCGTTGATCTTGGTCCGCAGGCCCTTGCCGATGGCGATGGGTGGGATCTTTCCGTGCCCGTTATTACGGATGGCAACGATGGTTCCGTCTGCCACCCCGGCGCGGATAAATTCTGGTTCGCGCCCCTCTTGACCCGCGCAGATCTTCATTTCCTCGGTGATAACGCCTTGTCGCGCCTGTTCTATTTGAGTCATCATGTTTCATTTACCTCTTTATTATTCTTCGCCTTGAAACCCATCTCCCGCTGGTTACAAAGTTGTTTTTCGCTGTCTTGTTCATAAAGATATGCCAGATGATTAGTGGGACCATGACCGGCGCCGAGGCGCAGGGCGTGGCGGATGGCAGCCGCCATGTAAGCTTCCGCTTCGGCAACCGCTTCCCGCATTGTCCTGCCTTTGGCAAGGCCTGTAGCAATGGCGGCGGAGAAGGTACATCCTGTCCCGTGGGTGTCATTCGTCATGATCCGTTCAAAAGGGAATTCATAAAAATCCCGTCCGTCATAAAGGACATCCACCGCGGCTCCAAGGAGGTGACCCCCTTTGACGATCACATTCGGGACGCCCAGATCATAAATGATTTTAGCCGCCGCCTTCATGTCGGAAACGGAAGCAATAATGACATCGGTGAGAATCTCGGCCTCCGGGATGTTCGGCGTTGCCACCAGGGCCAGGGGTAACAGTTCCCTGATCAAGACATCGCGAGCCCCCGGATCCATGAGGGCCGCCCCCCCCTTGGCAACCATGACCGGGTCGACAACAAGCTTTTTAATGTCATATTGCCTGATCTTTTCCACAACAATTCTCATGATTGCCGGAGAGGCGAGCATACCCGTCTTGGCGGCGTCAACGCCAATGTCCGTCACTACGGCGTCAAACTGCGCGGCGATAAACGCCGGCGGCACCTCATGGATGGCATGGACGCCAATGGTATTCTGGGCCGTCAGGGCCGTGATCACGCTCATGCCAAATCCGCCCAGGACGGTGATAGTCTTCAGATCCGCCTGGATTCCCGCGCCGCCTCCGGAATCGGAACCGGCAATTGTTAACACCCTTTTTATCTTAGACAAAACATACTCCTTATCGTGTGCTCAAGTAATAATGAACCCTCAAAAAGTAGAAAACTTGATCATAATCGACGGCTTCGTAAAAAGATCCGCAGGCAAGGCGCGCAAGTCCTGAGGAATGAGGCGTACTTCTCGTACGCCGCAGTGATGAAGGATGCAGCGCAACGCGGCATCCGGACTTTTTACGAAGCCGTCAAGTAATGGATTATGAGTAAATAGCCCTCATCGACCTTGATCCGCCCCACCTTCTCCGTCAACCGGTTGCTGATCCCGCAGGGACGGGCCAGGGTCATGGTCGCATCTTCCAGGGGATATTCGAAGCCTTCCAGGGTAATACCACGGGCCTCCCCTCCCCATGGAAAGATGGATACCGTCTGTCCCTTCTTCCCGCTTACGGTTGCTGCCCCCGCCATGACAAAGACTTCACAATTTTCATCGAGAAGTTTTATGGGAACGCCCTTTTCCAGACCCATCATCAGGAGCCCGAGATTGGCCAGGGTATGATCCAGGCGTTTTCCCATCGCCCCAAAAATCAGGATTTCTTCGGGATTCATCGCCAGCGCCTGTATGAGGGCTAACTGAGTATCCGTTTCGTCCTTCCGGACCGGATAGCGGACAATGGCAATCCCCTTTTCTTCAAAAACTCGCAACAACTCATCGTCCAGAGAATCCATATCCCCGATGATCAGGTCGGGGGCAAGACCTAGGGCATGGGCATAACGGGCCCCGCCGTCGGCGCACAGAACGGCCTCCGGGGCTGCCGCCTCGATTCGCTGCCGGAGAAACTTCATGTCCTCGATAGCGGATCCTGCAATAATCACGACGGCTTTTTTCACCATTTCGCCTGTCACTATCTTTATTCAATAATTCAAAGGGGCCATACCCCACCGGGATATGGCCCCTGAAAAATACTGATCATCTTTCTGCCACTCCCTACGCTGGCATTACCCAGGTCAGGTTCAAAGGGTATCTTCTCAGCCTTATCGGCGCCCCTGTCAACCATTTGCGGACATGCATCAGTCCCCGGCCACAAAAGGTGATGACCGATCCTATGAATCTATTTTTGGAAAAGCAAGAACTTTTTTGGCTTTGAAAAAGCGAGAACTTTTTAGACGATGACGGCCCGCCAGTTTCCCGAGGGTATGCGGGGCATTCCTTCGACGCTCATATCCACAAAATAGGTCCAGGCGAGGCAAGGCGCCCCATCGGCTCTCCTTGCCTGAATAATCGCCCTGCGGAAGAAGGCCCCCGTTGTTGCATAACGCCTGGCTGTTTCAACAATATCGAGGAATTCAAAGGCCTTTTTCGGGTCTTTTAATGTATAGAGCTCGCCATTCACGATCTGACGTCCCGTCACATCAGGGATCATGCAGGGGAAGCCCTTCCAGCTATTATAGAGTAATCCGTGTGCCTGTGCCTCTACTCGCGAGTCCAGATCGGCCCAGGCGGCTAGTAGATAGTGGCGGGGACAGCCGCTCATCAGGGTTCCGTAGACAAAGAGATGCTCAATGTAGAAGCCCGGTTCTTCCCCTTTCGTCACCGACGCGAGCATCCGTTCATTGATCTGGTGGGCCGCCATTCCTTCCCGGACGATGTGGAGATAATCCGGATGCGGAGGAACAAAGGTCGAGGAGGTTTTAGAGGCGTCGATCTGATAGGCGACGGCGACGTGTTCCCTGCCATCATCGGTCAGGGACACGATGTTTAGATGCTTGTACATGTGTTCCGTATCACCCTTGGCGTCAAGAACATTCCAGCCGCCGGGAAGGACGCGGAAAAGCGCTCCCGGAGTCGTCTGCCCAAGCTGGTACTTAATATTCAGGATACCGCCCCGGCGGAAAGATGAGAAATAATTGACGATCAGACGGGTGTCGGGCAGATAGGCGTTTGCCACCTTTTCTCCGAGGGGATAAAAATGACCTCTCTCTTCACACCAGCGTTTCAGATCACTCGCGTTCAGATTGGAGCCATAGGCAAAATATAAAAGTTCACCCATCATAGTTGAGCCGATTTCCTTGGAATTCCAAACAGTTTAATCGCATTATCCGTAGTCGCCCGCCCCACCTCCGGGACGGATAATCCCTTCAATTCCGCTACCTTTTTCGCTGTAAAGGCAACATACGCAGGTTCGTTCCGTTTGCCCCGATGGGGCAGGGGCGTCAGATAGGGGGCGTCTGTTTCGATCAGGAGCCGATTCAAGGGGACCTGGCGGACCACCTCCCATAACTGGTCTGATTTGGCATAGGTTACCGGGCCAGCAATGGAAATGTAAAAGCCCATCTCCAGGCAGGTCATGGCCATTGCCGCATCGCCGGAAAAACAGTGGATCACGCCGCCTGTCGATCCCTTCCAGCGCTTCAGGATGGCAACGGTCTGGCTATGGGCGTCCCGGTCATGAATGATCACCGGCAAGCCCAGATCGGTGGCAATGGCAAGCTGTTCTTCAAAACACCGGGTCTGGGTCTCCGGAGGCGATAGGTTGCGGAAGAAATCCAGGCCGATCTCCCCATAGGCCACCACCTTCTCTTCCAGGGCCAGCTTCTTCAGCAAGACATAGGTCTGATCGTCGATGCCTTTCGTGTCGTGAGGGTGGATACCTACCGCGGCGTAGACGGAGGGATGGGCGCGGGCGATCTCCACCGCCTTGCGGCATTCCCGGGGAGTTGTCCCCACCGTAACGATATAGTCGATCCCCCCCTCCGTGGCCCTGCGGACAACATCATCCCGATCACGGTCAAACTCTCTCATTTCCAAGTGGGCGTGGGAATCGATGAACATATCTTTTTATGAAACGGGGCTATCCTTCTTGTCCATCTTTTCCATCACGATGGTAACCTTATCCGCATTAGCGGAAACGTCGGGGAGGCTTTCCAGATAGCCATTCAAGTCTTCTTCTTTGAGCTCCCCATTCATGATTTTCATCCCGATGATCCTCTTGTCAGTGCTGCCATTGTATATCTGTTTAGCCATGTCTTCCTTTAACCCTCCCGGATCATTTTCTTTGCCTTCTCGATATGTACTACCGCCTCCGCCGCCATCCTGTCAAGGAGTTCCCCGCAGGTGGGGATATCCCTGATGAGCCCGATGGACTGTCCGACCATGAGGGGAGCGTAATCGACGTCTCCCGTTTCCCAGGCCTGCTTTACCTTCTGTCCGGAAAGAAGGGGGATGAGTTCCTCAAAGCCGCCACCCCGCTTCTCAATGGCACACACCTCTTCCAGTATTTTCGTTTTCAGGCCCCGACCCTGCAGACCCAGGGATTTTCCATAGATGACGGTCTCATACTCCTGCCGCCGAATCAGTTCCTGTTTGATGTTTTCATGTACCTCGCACTCCCGGGTGGCCACAAACCGGCTGGCCATCATGACCCCCTGTGCCCCTAACACCAGCGCCGCCGCCAGGGCACGGCCATCGGCAATGCCGCCCACGGTGACTATGGGGATTTTTACGGATTCCGCAATCCGGGGCGTCAGGACCATGGTGGTGACGTCGTCGTCGAGGGGATGACCGCCCTCTTCGATGCCGGCGGCGTAAATACCGTCGTAACCGACCTTTTCGGCATGGAGGGCATGCCGGACAGACCCGACCTTATGAAAGAGTTTTACGCCCGCCCCTTTGAGAGCTTCAATTGCGGCCATGCCGGCCACCTTGTCTACGGGTGTGCCGGAAAACTCGATCCCGGCAACCTTTTCCTCGGCACAGACCCGGATGTACATTTTGTGATGCTCCGGGGTAATCCGGACTGAGGGCAGCAGGGTAATATTTACCATGAATGGCTTGTCCGTAAGTTTCCGCGTTTCTTCGATGGCCGTACGGAAGTCAGCTTCCGTTTCATAATTTCCCGCCGTCAGATTGCCCATCCCACCGGCATTGGAGACGGCGGCGCAGAACCGGGGCTTGCATAGCCACATCATGGCTCCGCAGATGATGGGATATTTAATGCCAAACATATCAGTAATGGCTGTTTTGAACATAATTATTCTCCTGAAATTGTTATTATATGCGTTAAAAGCACTGTCATCGCGGGTAATTACAAATCGCTTCGGTAAATGTCGTGGCAATCGTAAAAGCCCTTTCCCTGTCCCCGAAAAAGGGTTTGAAGGGCGGGAGAGGTCAGCGTTTGCCCGCTTGCCAGAACAGGCGTAGTTTTCTAATGAAAACCCGCGTTCTTGTCAACACTTTTCCTTATTCCCGGTATTACTTACCGGTCGCGCAGCGAAGCCGTTTTTCAAAGCGTCACAGAAATAAGGTGACTTTTTGCGAAGCCGTCAGAGAGAAGGAAAGGTCGGAGGCGACTTCGCTCAGTCGTCGCCTCCGGGAGAGGAAGGATTGATCATGCTTACGGTTACATGCCGGGGATGCTGGTAAAGACGCCGTGGGGATCAACCTGGGTTCTGAGGATCTCCAGTACGTCCGGCGCCGGCGCCGGAGTCACGGGGATATCTCCTTCCGGCTTGAGGAGCTCGAAGCCCGTACACATCTGGGCCAGCTCATAGTTGACCCCGGGCTGCAGGGACTGGACCCGCATACGCTTACTTACCGGTTCGAAATCAAAGACGCCGGCATTGGTAGCCACGGCGATGGGGCCGTTGCCAAGCAGACCCGCTTCCTGGCGGGTGGTCCCGCCCCGAAGGTGTCCCACGCTGGTGATGAAATCAATCCGGGCGGGAAACTTGTCCGGCGTATGGAGCCCGACCAGGATCATATTTTCCGCCAGCGAGGTCAGATCGTTATTGCCCCCGGAACCGGTGAGGCGCACCTTGGGATTGAGAAAATCGTCACCGATGATATGGGTGTTCACATTGCCGTACATATCGACCTGGGCAAACCCCAGGAAGGCGATATCGACAAAGCCGTTATAGACTTGGGCGAAAGAATAGGCCATTTCTTGAATCATGGGCGATTTCCGCCATGTAAAGGGGCAGCCGACAGACCAGGGCATGTCCCCGGCAATGGGATTCTGGCCGCCCGATTCATAGACCATCGTGATGTGAGGGGCGTGGGTTTTCTTGGCCAGGATGGCCGCCACCATCGGCAGTCCCGTCCCGACATATACCACCTGATGATCCCGGATCTGCAACGACAGGACATAGGCTAACATTTCCAGGGGATTCAATGGTTTATTGTTGGTCATCGTTC